>NZ_JBITCS010000015.1:0-201009 GCF_044453445.1 Streptomyces sp. NPDC051684
CCTGGCACGCACGCTCGCGGCGTTGTCGTGGGTCGACGACGCTCCGCGTCGCCTCCCTCCTCCGTCTTGCGATCGCACGCACCAGGCCCCGCTCCCTGATCCGGCCTGATCCAAACGACAAGCCCTAGGGCGATCACCGCACCAGGGGAGGCGACCGCCAGCAGCAGGCCGGCCAGCGACGGGCCGATCACGGCGGTGATGGACTCCGAGATGCGCAGGGTGGCATTCGCCTTCTGCACGTCCTGGGCGATGCGCGGGGTGATGCTGGCGACTCCGGGCTGGAAGATCGCGCTGCCCGCCCCGACCAGGGCCAGCAGCACCAGGATCTGCCACAGCCGCGGCGTACCCAGCAGGAACAGCAGTGCCAGCACCGACTGGAAGCACAGCCGGGCGGTGTCCGAGACGACCATCAGCCGTCGGGCGCCGTAGCGGTCGGACAGTACCCCGCCGAAGATGATCAGTGCCGCGAACGGTGCTATGAGCGCGGCGAGCGCATAGCCCACGCCACTCGCCCCGTAACCGGCCCGGATCACGGCGGCCGTGGTGGCGACGGGAAGCATCGCGTCGCCCAGCAGAGAGGTGGTGCGGGCGGCGAAGAACAGCCGGAAGTCCGCCGTCCACAGTGCCGGACCCGACGGGCTCTCCTTGACGTGCAGGTCACGGGCCATGTCCGAGCCGGCCACCCGTCAGTCACCCACCGTGCCGTCGGCCAGCTCCCGCAGGACGTCGATGTGTCCGTTGTGGCGCGAGGTCTCCTCGATCAGGTGCATGAGGATCCAGCCGAGGGTGACATGGGTGCCGTCCCTGACCTGCCGCTTCGCCGTCGCCAACAGGTCGGTGTCCGCGACGAGTTCGCGATAGCGCGCGCTCTGCTCCTCGTACTCGGCGACGAGTTGGGGGACGGGGGTCTGCGCGCCGAGGCGCATCTCGCGGTCCGGGTCCTCGTCCGTCCAGGGGCCCGCGTCCTCCTCGCCGAGGAAGATCACCTGGATCCAGTGGTACTCGACCCACCGGAGGTGGTTGATCAGGCCGCCCAGTGTCATGAGCGGCGAACCGGGCAGCGGTGCCGCGCCCCCGTGCTCGGGCGCGAGGTCGGCGCACTTGGCCACGGCGGTCGCGCGCGCGTAGTCGAGGAAGGTCGTGAGCATCGTGCGCTCGTCCCAGGACGGCGGCATGTCGGAGCGGATCATGACGTGATCCTGACATCCACCGGCAGGGTGCGGTAGCGGTTATCGCCGCCGCCGGCCGGTCATGCGGCCCCGGCCCCGTCGAGGCGCTCCCGCAGCGTTCCCGCGAACTCCTCCGCGCGGCCCAGCTGTTTGCGAAGGTCCGCGACGCGGTCGGCCGCCGCCTGTTCGAAGTGGCGTACACGGTCCAGGAGTTGCTCGCGCTCGGCGCCCGCGGGCGGCGGGGTCGCGTCGAGGCGGTCGGTGGCGTCCAGGAGGTCGCGCATCTGGTCGAGGGTGAAGCCGAGCGGCTTCATGCGGCGGATCACCATCAGGCGGGCCACGTCGGTCTCGGTGTAGAGCCGGAAGCCGCCCTGGGAGCGGGCGGACGGGATGACGAGGCCCGTCTCCTCGTAGTGCCGGATGGTGCGCAACGACAGCTCGGTCCGTGTGGCGACCTCGCCGATCTGCATGTGCTCGCTGCTCACGCGGCGCCTTTCTCCGTGTCTCCTTGGTGTCACCGAGGCCACAGTCGGCGACGCCGATCTCTACCCTAACGTCAGGGTAGAGTTGCTGATCGTCAGGGATGGCCGTGCGCCGCCCGCTCTTTCCGTACGCACAGGCCGCGCGATGCCGGTGTGCCCGACCACGACAGGTTACTTTCTCTTGTCCCCCTCCTCCGCCCCTTCCGTCCCGTTCCCGGCTGCCCGGCTGCGACGCCTGCGCCGCCCCGACTGGTGGTCCGACCCGAAGGTGTGGCGCACCGAGATCCTGGCCGGGCTCGTGGTGGGGCTCGCGCTGATCCCCGAGGCGATCTCGTTCTCCGTCATCGCGGGTGTCGATCCGGAGATCGGTCTCTTCGCCGCGTTCACCATGGCCGTGACCATCTCGATCGTCGGCGGGCGGCGCGCCATGATCTCGGCCGCCACCGGCGCCGTCGCGCTGGTGATCGCCCCGCTCAACCGGGAGCACGGGTTCGGCTATCTGGTCGCCGCGGTGATCCTGGCCGGTGTCTTCCAGATAGTCCTGGGCGCGCTCGGGGTGGCGAAGCTGATGCGGTTCGTGCCGCGCAGCGTGATGGTCGGCTTCGTCAACGCGCTCGCGATCATGATCTTCATGGCGCAGGTGCCCGAGATGACGGACGTGCCCTGGGCCGTCTACCCGCTGATCGTGGGCGGGCTCGCGCTGATGGTGTTCTTCCCGAAGGTCACCAAGGTGGTGCCGGCCCCGCTGGTCTCGATCGTCGTGCTGACCGTCATCACCGTCGCCGCGGGGATCGCGGTGCCGACCGTGGGGGACAAGGGCGAGCTGCCGTCCTCCCTGCCGGTGCCGGGGCTGCCCGACGTGCCCTTCACCTTCGAGACGCTGAAGATCGTCGCGCCGTACGCGCTCGCCATGGCGCTCGTCGGCCTGATGGAATCCCTGATGACGGCCAAGCTGGTCGACGAGATCACCGACAGCCGCTCGTCCAAGACCCGCGAATCGATCGGCCAGGGCATCGCCAACATCGTCACCGGCTTCTTCGGCGGCATGGGCGGCTGCGCCATGATCGGCCAGACGATGATCAACGTGAAGGTGTCCGGCGCCCGGACCCGCCTGTCCACGTTCCTCGCGGGTGTGTTCCTGATGGTGCTGTGCGTGGTATTCGGGCCCGTCGTCTCCGACATTCCGATGGCCGCGCTGGTCGCCGTCATGGTGATGGTGTGCTTCGCGACGTTCGACTGGCACTCCATCGCGCCGAAGACGCTGAAGCGGATGCCGGCCGGCGAGATCGTCGTCATGGTGCTGACCGTCGTGGTCGTGGTCGCCACGAGCAATCTCGCGACCGGTGTCGTCATCGGCTCGATCACCGCGATGGTCATCTTCGCCCGCCGCGTCGCCCACGTCGCCAACGTCACCTCGGTCACCGACCCCGACGGCGGCCAGGTCGTCTACTCGGTCACCGGTGAGCTCTTCTTCGCCTCGTCCAACGAGCTGGTGACGCAGTTCGACTACGCGGGCGACCCCGACAAGGTCGTCGTCGACCTCTCCGCGACCCATGTCTGGGACGCCTCGTCGGTCGCGGCGCTCGACGCCATCGAGACGAAGTACGCGGAGCGCGGCAAGAGCGTCGAGATCGTCGGCTTCAACCCGGACAGCGCCGCCCTGCACGGGAAGCTGAGCGGCGAACTCACCGGCAGCGGCTGACCCCGCTGCGACAGCCTCCCTGCTCTTTGGACGAGCGAGAGGCACACGGTGCGGGTTCGGGTGGGAGAGCGACGCGTACGCCGGTGGGTCCTGCTGGGGGTGTCGGCGTTCGGCGGGATCTTCCTGGTCGTCGGGGTGATCCTCGAGTGGTCCTCGGTCTCGCTGCTGCGGACGGCACCCCGCACACCTTCCGCAGCTCGACGGGCTCCAACCCGCCCGCGTACGAGCAGGGGGAGCGCGACGAGGTGCTGTACCGGGCCGACGATCCCGAGGACGCGCGGATCAACGGCTTCCTCTCGCTGTGGCTGCTGCCGCTGATCTTCGGCGGAATCGGCCTGATCGTCGCCGCGGTGGCGGCGGTCATCGCGATGGTGGGCCGCCGGCGCGCGTGACCCGGAACGGGGCTACTTGGGCTCGGTCGCGATCTGGATGAGGTTGCCGCAGGTGTCGTCGAGGACGGCGGTCGTGATCGGGCCCATCTCGATCGGCTCCTGGGTGAAGTGCACGCCGAGCGCGGTCAGCCGCTCGTACTCGGCCTGCACGTCGTCCACGGCGAACTGGGCGAGCGGGATGCCGTCCGCGATCAGCGCGTCCCGGTAGGGCTTGACGGCCGGGTGGCCCGAGGGCTCCAGGAGCAGCTCGGCGGCGTCGGGCTCCTCGGAGGACACGACGGTCAGCCAGCGGGCCTCGCCCAGGTCCACGTCGTGCTTCTTCTTGAAGCCGAGGATCTCGGTGTAGAAGTGCGCCGCCTTGGCCTGGTCGTCGACGAAGACGCTGGTCATGTGGATCTTCATGGGGTGCTCTCTTCCGGTTGGGGCCCCGTGCTGCCTGGCTCGAGCCACCGCTGCGATATCTCGCGCAGCGGGGCGGTGTTCAGGTCGTGAAACTTGTAGCGGCCCTCCCGCCTGGTCTCGACGAGCCCGGCCGCCTCCAGCACCGCGAGGTGCTGGGAGATGGCCTGTCGGGACAGGTTCAGCTGATGCCTCATGGTCAGCCGGGAGCAGATCTCGAACAGTGTCTGCCCCGACTTCTGCGTCAGCTCGTCGAGGATCGTGCGGCGGGTGGGGTCGGCCAAGGCTTTGAAAAGGTCATCGGCCACGACCCCAGCATAGGCAAGTGTTCACTTGCCTATCAACCGGAAGGGTTCGGACGGGCTACTGGGTGCGCCCCGCGACCTTCTCCTCGAACGCGGCGAGCGCCGCCGCGCCGACCGCCTTGTCCTGGTCCCCGTTGCCCCCGCTGACGCCGACGGCGCCGATGACCTGGCCCTCGTACACGATGGGGAAGCCGCCGACGAACGCGGCGAAGCGGCCGGGGTGCATGTGCTGGATGCCGAAGGCCTCGTTGCCGGGGAGGGCGGGGCCCTTCGGTGTCTCGTTGAAGAGGTGGGTTGCACGCTGGTGGCCCGCCGCGGTGAACGCCTTGGCGATGGCGATCTCCACGCCGGTGAGGCGGGCGCCGGTCATACGGTGCAGGGCGATGGGGTGGGCGCCGTCGTCGGCGATGCAGATCGTCTGCTTCACGCCGACCCGTGCGGCCTCGGCCTCGGCGGCCTCCAGCATGATCACGGCGTCTTCGAGGGTGAGGCGGTGGATGGTGTGCATGCGGTCCCTCCCAGGGGGCGTACGCGTACGTGCGGGTACGTAGGTGTCAGCGGTCGGCGAGCGCGTCGCAGTAGACCGTCTTGGTGTCCGTCACGAAGTCGAGCGCGCCGCGTCCGCCCTCCGGGAACGCGCCGGAGCTGGAGGCGCCCCAGCCGCCGAACGGGGGCGCGACGCCGTTGCCGGTGGTGCGCTGGTTGACCTTGACGATGCCGTGCCGCGCGGCGCGCACGAAGCGGCCCGTCGTGCCCAGGTCGCGCGTGTGCACGGCGGTGACGAGGCGGTGGGCGTCGTCGTTGAGCGCGGCCAGTGCCTCGTCGGGGCCGGCCACCGGCACGACGGAGAGCAGCGGTCCGAAGACCTCCGCGGTGATCACGGGGTGGTCGGCGGGGACGTCGGCGAGCAGCGTCGGCAGCAGCCAGTGCCCTGACGGGTCCGCGCCGGGGACCAGGGCGCCCTGCGCGACGGCCCGCGCGCCCGCCGCGAGCGCCGAGTCCAGGAGTCCGGCGACCCGGTCCCGCCGGGCCGCGGTGGCCGCCGGACCCATCGCCGCGGCCGGGTCGTCGCCGGGACCGACGGTCAGCTTGGCCGTGCGCTCCGCGAGCAGTTCGGTGAACTCGGCGGCCACGGAGCGGTCCACCAGGACCCGGTCCGTCGCCGTGCACACCTGCCCGGTGAGGCCGAAGGCACCGGCCGCCACCTCGGTCGCCGCGTGCTCCAGATCGGCGTCCGCGCACACCAACGCCGCGTTGTGCCCGCCGAGTTCGAACTGCGTGCGGACTCCGGCCCGTACGGTGCGGTGCAGCAGCGCCCCCGTCCGGTCCGAGCCCGTGAAGCTGACGGCACGCACCTCCGGCGCACCGACCAGCGCCGCCATCGCCTCCGGATCGTCGCCCTGCACGACCCGCAGCGCCTCCTCGGGCACCCCGCCGCGATGGCAGGCCGCGGCGAGGCGGGCGCCGACCCCGGGTGTCACCGGCGACGGCTTGAAGACCACCGTGTTGCCCGCCGCGAGCGCGGGCGCGAGCTTGCGGGCCGCGAGCGACAGCGGGAAGTTCCACGGCGTGACGGCGACGACGACACCGAGCGGAACGCGCTGCGTCCAGGCGGCGACGCCCGCGGCCTCGGCCGGGTACGTGGTGCCCTCGACCATGAAGGCCAACTGCGCCGCGAGCCTGAACTGCTCGACCGTCTTGGCCACTTCGCCGCGCGCGGCGCCGAGCGTCTTGCCCTCTTCGGCGCAGATCAGGGCGGCGATCCCGGTGGCGTCCTCGGCGAGCGCGGCCGCCGCGCCGTGCAGCGCCTCCGCGCGGCGGCCCGCCGTCGCGTCAGCCCAGCCGGGGAAGGCGGCCGCGGCCGTGCGCACCGCTTCGGCAGCTTCGGCCGCGCTCGCGGCGGGTACCTCGGTGACCTGCCGGCGCGGTGCGGCCGGGTCGAAGGACGACACCACCGCCGGTGGCCGACTCCGGGAGATGGTCTGGTGCGCAAGTGGCTTCTGAGTCAAGATGACCTCCACGTTCTCGTCGGCCCCGACCGCGTCATCGGCGTTTTCCCGTGCCCCCAGCATTCGTCGCGAAGGTGCCGGGCGGCTTCGTACATTCCGCACGTTCGCCGCAGGAGGATGTAGGCAGATGGCACACGACGTAGCGCACAAAAGGGAGTTGACGGTCGAAAGGCTGCTCGCCGAGCCCGCCGTCGGAGGGCGGCTCCTCGGCGGGAAGGCGGGGCTCCGACAGGCGGTGACCTGGTGTCTGCCGCTCGCCGAACTGCCGCCGGGGCCAGGACCGGAACGTCCGGCGGCGGGCGCGGACCTGGCCGGGATCGTGGTGTTCGCGCCGGTGGCCGAGCTGACCTGCGCGCCCGACTGTCGGCGCCTGCTCGCGGGGCTCGCCGCACGCGGTGTCGCCGCCGTGCTCGCCCGCCCGCAGCCGCGCGCCGAACCGGACTTCGGGCCGCTGATGCGGGCGGCGGACGCCGCGGACCTGCCGCTGGTGCGGCTCGCGCCCGAGGCCACGTACCACCACATCGGGCGGCTCGTGGCGACCAAGACGATCGCCGACAGTGCCCATGTCCTCGAGTACGGCGTGCGTGTGCACCGCACGCTGGGCGAGGTGTTCGCGTCCGGTTCGGGGCTTCCCGCGCTCGCCCGGTCGATGGCCACCCTCGCGGGCGCCTGCGTGCTCATCATGGACGAGGCGGGCGGGCTGCTGTCCCGTGCCGAGCGGGAGCGCACCGCCGCCGACGCGCGGTGGCAGGAACTCGCGGACGCCGTGCACACCGAGCAGGGGCCGTTCGTGGCGGCGGCCCCGGGGCACGGCCATGCCACCGCCACCGACCTCGACGTGTCCTGGGGTGACGAGCGGGTGCACGTGGTCACCGCCCAGGTGCGGGTCGCGGGCGAGCCGTACGGAACGGTGGCCGTCGTCGAACCCGATGCGGCGACCGCCGCGCACGACCTCGCCCAGCACCGGGTGATCGTCGAACAGGGCGCGCCCCTCGTCGCCTCCGAGATCCTGCGGCAGCGCTCGGTCGTCGAGGCGGAGGAACGGGCGCGCGACGACTTCCTCGACACCCTCGTGCACGGCCGCTTCACCGACGTGCACGAACTCGGGGCCAGGTCACGGCACTACCGCTTCGACACGGACGCGGAGCACGCGGTGTTCGTCGCCTCGGTGCCGTACGCGGGCCCGGTCAGGGCGCAGTCGCTGCCGCGCGCAGTGGGTGCGCTGCGGGGCGGGGCCGGGTTCACGATGGCGGCGCTGATGGGGCAACTGCTCGTGGTGGTGGCCGAGTTCGGTCCCGATGCGGGCAAGGGAGCGCGGGCGCGGTTCGGGCGGCAGCTCCAACGGCTCGTCTGCGAACGGATGTCCAGCGGGGTGCAGGTGGCGTACGGGCGGGCCGCGCTCGGGGCGGCCGGTGTCGCGGCGAGCTACCGGGAGGCGCGCATCGCCCTGGAACTGTCGGGACGGGTGCGGGTGGCGGAGGTGTGCGGCTACGACGAGCTTCAGGTGTTCGCGGCGGTCGAGGCGGCGGCGAACTCGGCGCAGGGCCGCGAGTTCGCCCACGAGGTGCTCGAACCGCTGCGCCGCGCGGACGGCCAGACCGGGAACCTGGAGGAGGTGGTGCTCGCCTACATAGCCGAGTCGGGCAACCTCAACGCGGCGGCCCGCCGCCTCCAACTGCACCGCAACACCATGCTGTACAAGCTCGAACGCGCATCGAGGGCCCTCGGCATGGACGTACGGGTCGCGGAGACGCAGTTCACGGTGTGGCTCGCCCATCGGATCGAGACACTGAACGACTCGCTGCGGGTGCTGCAGGCGGAGCTGGCGCCACCGGCGTAGCCGCCTTCGCGCGGGTGCCGGTGTCCCGCCCGACCGAAGCCACCACGACCGCCACCGCCGCGAGCCCCGCGCACACCCCGAACATCCGCACAAGTCCGGCTGGTTGGGTGCCGAGCAGCGCCACGGACGCCGCCCCCAGCGACGTCGCCCCGAAGCGGACCAGGCTGAACAGGCCGAGACCCGCGCCCGTCCGCCCGGCCCGCGAACGCGAGGCGCCCGTGGCCGCCGGGGTCTGCACGAACGCGATGCCGGCCCCGGTCACCACGAGCGCGCCCACCACCGGCCGGACACCCACGCCCAACCCGGCCCCGACCGCGAGCAGCACCGCCCCGCCGAACAGGGCGGCGAGTCCCCACCGCATGACACCCCGGCCGCCGAACCGCTCCGTGCACCGCCCGGCCACCGGAGCCAGCGAGGCCATCGCCAACGGCAGTGCCAGGACGGCAAGCCCCGTACGGGACTGCGACAGGCCCTGCGTGCCGACGAGGTACGCCGGGGTGGCCAGGAGCACCGCGCCGAGCACGAACATCTGCGCCGCCGCCGCGAACGACGAGCGCACATAGCGGAGTTCCACCAGTTGGCGCGGGACCAGGAAAGGAGCCGGACGACCGCGCTCGACCAGCAGGAAGGCGCCGAGCGCCAGCCCTCCGCAGGCCGCCGCGCCCCACACCACGGGCGCCCCCGGCCCCTGCGACGGCAGCGCGGAGGCCGCGACCAGCAGCAGCCCCGCCCCGCACGTCAGCGTCCCCGCCCCGACCCCGTCCAGACGCGGCCGTGCCCGCGCGAGGTCGTCGCGGGGGAGCAGCAGCCATCCGCCCACCACGACGAGCACGGACAGCGGCACGATTTGCCAGAACACCGCGCGCCAGCCCAGGAGTTCGGACAGGAGGCCGCCGGTGGTCGGTCCGAGCGCCTGCCCCGCCCCGTTCGCGGCCGCCCACAACGACAGCGCCCTGCCGCGCCGTTCCTCGCCGAGCACCTGCACCACGAGGACCATCACCACCGGCAGCACGGGCGCCGCGGACAGGCCCTGCAGCATGCGGAACGCCACGAGCAGCGGCAGGTTCGGGGCCAGCGCCGCGCCCGCAGCGCCGAGGATCATCGAGGCCATCGACGCGCACAGCACGCGCCGGTGCCCGAACCGGTCGCCCAGCCACCCGGACAGCGGCATCAGCGCCGCGAGTGTCTCGGCGGCCCCGCGGTCCTCGCCCTGCCGACGGCCCCGGCGCGCGCACGCCGACCCGTGCGCAGCGTGGTGCGCGAACGCGCGGGCACCGTCGCACGCCCCGTCCTGCGCGCGTCCCTGCGCAGTCCCGTCCTCGCCCCCGCCGTCCGCACGCTGATGCCCGGGCGCGCCAAGCGGCTCACCCGCCTCCCCGCCTTCCACCCGACCGCCCGCACACATGTCACCGCCGAGGGTGACATCGTGGTGGACGTCGCCGGGCTGCACACCACCGGTGCCGCGCTCGTCCTGAAACAGGGCGAAGAGGAGCTGAGCCTGCCGCTGCGCCCCGAGGGGGACGCCCTGCGTGCCCGCCTCGGCCGCGCTCAGGTGCTGGCCGAGGGGGAGTGGGGCGTGCATGTGGAGCGCACGGACGACGGCGCACGTCGCCGGGCCGACGCCGTGATCGTCGAGAGCGCGGAACTGGTGGGCAGGGCGCCGGAGTTGACCAGCGGTCAGGTGGTATCCCGCATCCCCTTCGCCACGGACCGGGGACGGCTCGCCGTACGCGCGTGGGCCCGCCCCGCACACCTCGAGATCGGCACCGTGGACACGGGCGGGCCCGCCCTCATCGTGGAGGGCCGCACCATCGGACGGCAGCTGTGCGACAGCGCCGTGGTGGTGGCATCGCGGCGCGGCGAGGACACCATGTTCGAGTCGGCGGAGGTCGTGGTCTCCGGCGACCACGTGTGGTTCTCCGTACCGCACGCCGGCTTCGCCGAACGGTGCGGGGCCGTCGGCGGGGACCGCGAGATCTGGGACCTGCACGTGCTCGACGGCGGCGCGCGGGTCCCCGTCGGCCGTATCGGCGGTGACATGGCCCGGCGCAAGGCGACCGACCTGTTGTCCCCCGGCCCTGCACGAGGCGGTCGGGGGACAACAGGTGCGGATCGGCCCCTACTTCACCGCGGGCAACGCCCTGGCGGTGACGGTCCGCGAGACCACTCCCGCGACGGCCGACCGGCCCGGCGCGGCGGTGAACGCACAGGGCGCGGGGAGCTGCCTGGCCGGGGTGTCCTAGGGCCTGTCTTCAATCTCCCGTCGTCGCCCGGAGGGCGGCGCCGCGGCGCCTGGTGCGTGCCAGGCGCCGCGGCGCAGACGGAAGATTGAAGACAGGCCCTAGCGGGCCAGCCCCACGCCCGCACGGGCGGAGGCGACGTCCTGCTTGCGGATGCGGCCGCCGACGCCCGTGCCGGTGACGGTGGACAGGTCGACACCGGAGCGGGCCGCGAGGCGGCGCACCAGCGGGGTCGCCAGGGCGGGGGAGACGGGGGCGGGCGTGCCGCTCTCCTCCGTCCCGCTCGTCCCGTTGCCCGCCAGGCCGTAGCGCTCGGCGGCCCGCTGCGCGGCGTCCGGATCGACCTCGCCGCGGGCGGCCAGGGTGCGCAGTACGTGCACGACCACGGACTCGGCGTCGACGCCGAAGTGGCGGCGGACGTTGGCCCGGTTGTCGGAGAGGCCGAAGCCGTCGGTACCGACGGAGGTCCACTGCTGGGGCACCCACGGGGCGATCTGGTCGGGCACCGCGCGCATCCAGTCCGACACCGCGACGACGGGGCCCGGCGCGTCGGCCAGGGCCTCGGTGACGTACGGGACCCGGTCCGCTTCCTCGGCCTCCATCGCCTCGCGCCGCAGCAGGGTCCAGGACGGCGCCGACCACACGTCGGCGGCGACACCCCAGTCCTCCGCGAGCAGTTCCTGCGCCCGGAGGATCCAGTGGATCGCCGTGCCGGAGGCGAGGAGCTGGACGCACGGGGAGTCGGCGGCCGGCTTCGTGGCGGCGCGGTAGCGGTACAGGCCGCGCAGGATGCCCTCCTCGACACCCGCGCCCTCGGGCATCGGCGGCTGGAGCTTCGTCTCGTTGTAGACGGTGAGGTAGTAGAAGACGTCCTCGGTATCCTCCCCGTACATGCGGCGCAGACCGTCCCGGACGATGACACCGACCTCGTAGGCGAAGGCCGGATCGTAGGGCAGGCAGGCCGGGTTGGTGGAGGCGATGAGGTGCGAGTGGCCGTCCGCGTGCTGGAGCCCCTCGCCGGTCATGGTGGTGCGTCCGGCGGTGGCACCGATGACGAAGCCGCGGCCCAACTGGTCGGCGAGCGCCCAGAACTGATCGGCCGTCCGCTGCCAGCCGAACATCGAGTAGAAGATGTAGAACGGGATCATCGGCTCGCCATGGGTCGCGTACGAGGTGGCGGCGGCGGTGAAGGAGGCCAGTGAACCGGCTTCCGTGATGCCCTCGTTGAGGATCTGACCGCTGGTCGACTCCTTGTAGTAAAGGAGCTGGTCGCGGTCGACGGGCTCGTAGGTCTGGCCCTTGGGGGAGTAGATCCCGGCCGAGGGGAACAGGGACTCCATGCCGAAGGTGCGGGCCTCGTCGGGCACCACGGGCACCCAGCGCGGGCCGGATTCCTTCTCCCGCATCAGGTCTTTGACCAGCCGGACGAACGCCATCGTCGTGGCGATCTCCTGGCCGCCCGAGCCCTTGGCCAGGGCCTCGAACGGCTTGGGCGGCGGGGCCGGCAGCGGGCGACGCGCGACGCGGCGCGCGGGCGCCGGGCCGCCGAGCGCGCGGCGCCGCTCGTGGAGGTAGGCGATCTCGTCCGAGTCGGCGCCCGGATGCGCGTACGGCACGAGGTCCTCGCCGAGCTTCGCGTCCGGGATGGGCAGCTCCAACAGGTCGCGCATGGCGCGGAATTCCTTGCCGGACAGCTTCTTCATCTGGTGGTTGGCATTGCGCGACTCGAAGCCCGGGCCCAGCGTCCAGCCCTTCACCGTCTGGACGAGCACGACGCTCGGCGCGCCCCGGTGGTCGACGGCCGCCCGGTACGCGGCGTGGATCTTGCGGGGTTCGTGGCCGCCGCGCGAGGTGCCCACGATCCGGGCGAGGCCCTCGTCGGAGTACGGGCGGGCGAGGTCCGCGAGCGGCCCGGCGAACAGCCGCTCGCGGATGTACGCGCCGTCGCGCGCGGCGAACGTCTGCAACTGCCCGTCGGGCAAGGTGTCGAGGGCGTCGAGCAGCAGCCCGTCGGTGTCCGTGGCGAGCAGCCCGTCCCACTCCACGCCCCACGGCACCTTGACCACGTTCCAGCCGGCCGCGCGGAACTGCGCCTCCAGCTCCTGCATGATCTTGAAGTTGCCGCGTACGGGGCCGTCCAGGCGCTGGAGGTTGCAGTTGACGACGAAGGTGAGGTTGTCGAGCTCCTCGCGGGCGGCGAGGTTCAGCGCGGCCGTCGACTCCGGCTCGTCCATCTCGCCGTCGCCGAGGAACGCCCACACATGGCTGCGGCTGGTGTCCTTGATGCCTCGGTGCTGGAGGTAGCGGTTGAAGCGGGCCTGGTAGATCGCCGAGAGCGGACCGAGCCCCATCGACACGGTCGGGAACTCCCACAGCCACGGCAGCCGCCGCGGATGCGGGTACGAGGGCAGTCCGCCGCCGCCCGCCTCCATCCGGAACCGGTCCAACTCGCCCTCGGTGAGCCGCCCTTCGAGGAACGCGCGGGCGTAGACACCGGGGGAGGCGTGCCCCTGGACGTAGAGCTGGTCGCCGCTGCCGTCGGCGTCCTTGCCCTTGAAGAAGTGCTGGAAGCCGACCTCGTAGAGCCAGGCGGCGGAGGCGTAGGTGGCCATGTGGCCGCCGAGACCGCCGCGATCGTTGCCGCGGGTGACCATGACCGCGGCGTTCCACCGGTTCCACGCGGTGATCCGCGACTCCATCGACTCATCGCCGGGGTACGCGGGTTCGGCGTCGGTCGGAATTGAGTTGACGTACGGGGTGGTCGACGGCGGCGGCAGCGGCACGCCCGCCGCCAGCGCGTGGTCGACGACGCGGCGCAGCAGCCGGCCCATCCGGCGCGGGCCGACGGCGCCGACCGCGCCGTCCACGGAGGCCAGCCACTCGGCGACCTCCTGGGGGTCGGGCTCGGGGAGCTGGTCCAGCTGATGGTTGCGGGACCTCGGAGATGTCGAAGGCATCGGGGACATGGGTGTTGCCTGCCCTTCTCTTCCACTGAGCGAAAGATCGTTTCCTCGATGCAGAAGCTAGGTCGCACGGAAGGGCCTGGTCAACGATTACCAGTGGGTAGTTTTCAATGATCGATCATTTTCGGGCGTGATCGGCGTAGTCCATGACGTGCAGCTCCATCAATCGCCCCAGGTGCGGATCGCCCCGGCGCAGGCCCTCGACGAGCTCCTCGTGGTCCTCGGCGTTGTCGTGCAGTTCCGTGCGCAGCAGGCCGAGCGACAGCCGGGTCCAGGCCTCCACGCCGAGCCAGTCCCAGTGTCGGATCAGTACGGGGTTCCCGCAGGCGTGCACGATGGCACGGTGGAACGCCACGCCGTGCAGGGCCTGTTCATCCGCACTGCCCTCGGCGGCCGCGCGCCGCATGGCCAGCAGATGGCCCTCCAGGGCGGTGACGTCGCCGGCCAGGCGCGGCGCCGCGAGCGCGACGGCGCGCCGCTCCAGCGAGGCGCGCACCTGGTAGACGTCATGGAGCTGATCCACGGTCAGCTCGCACACTCTGGCTCCTCTGTTGAGTGCGTACGTCACCAGGCCCATGTTCTCCAGTTCGCGCAGCGCCTCGCGCACCGGTGCCTGGCTGACGTCCAACTCCAGCGCGATCCGCCGCTCGACGATCCGGTCGCCGGGTTCCCAGCGCCCCGCCACCAGACCTTCGAGGACGAAGCGGCGGACCTGCTCGTGCAGCGGGACACGGGCGAGGGGAGCGGTGGACGGGGGAGTGGACAAGGTGGCGCTCCTCGGGTCAGGTCTTCGGCTCGGGCTGTTTGAGCAATGATCGATCATTCGCTACCGTACTCGCACCCGACGGTTCCGGCAGCGTCCGGAACAGCAGCCAGCTCAGCAGCGGCATGAGGACGAGCGGCGTCAGGGCGGTGCGCAGCGACGTGTGGTCGGCGACGGTGCCGATGAGCGGGCTGGCCAGGCCGCCGATGCTCACCGTGAGACCGAGGGTGATGCCGCTCGCGGTGCCGACGCGCGAGGGCAAGTAGTCCTGCCCGAGGGTGACTTGCAGCGAGAACGGGACGTACAGACCGGCCGAGGTGAGCGCCAGGAAGACGTACAGCACCGGTCCCGGCACCCACACCACGCCCGCCACCGACCCGGCCGTCATCAGGTACGACCAGCGCGAGACGGTGACCCGGTCCCAGCGGCCCGCCAGCGCGCCGCCCAGGACGCTGCCGACCGCGCCGCCCACGTAGAGCACGAACAGGGCCGCGGTGCCCGCCGCCTTGCTGCCGCCCATGCGCTGCGTCGCGTACAGGGACACGAAGGTGCTCAGGCCCGTGAACACGATGGAGCGGCACACCACCGCGAACGACAGGCGGACGAACGCCGGCACGTCGTCCCTGGCGGGGGCCTGCGTGGTGGCGGACGAGGTGGTCTCGCGCCGCCCCAGCGCGCGCAGCACCGGCAGGCAGATCGCGGCGCCGGCCGCCGCGGGCAGCACCAGCAGCGGAGTGAACCGCAGCCCGCCCGCGGCGACCGCGGCGGCGACGAGCAGCGGGGCCAGCGCGAAACCGACATTGCCGCCGAGCGAGAACCAGGCCATCGCGCTGTGACTGCCCCGGCTCGCGAGCCGGGCCAACCGCGCCGACTCCGGGTGATAGGCGGCCACACCGATTCCGGACACCGCGACGACGGCGAGCGTCACCGCGTACGAATCGCTCACCCCGCTCAGCGCGATGCCCACACCCGCGAGCAGGGTGCTCAGCGGCAGCAGCCACGGCATCGCCCGGCGGTCGGTGAGCAGGCCGAAGACCGGCTGCGCCACCGACGACAGCAGCGAAGCCGCGAGCACGATGCCGGACACGGCGGCGTAACTGTAGGCGCGTTCGGCGACGAAGTACGGCACGAGCGAGGCGACGGCGCCCTGATAGACGTCCACGCAGGCGTGCCCGACGGAAAGCAACGGAATGGAGGAGTTCTTTCGCACCGGGCCATCGTCGCGAGCGGGCTCGCTGTCGCGCTTCCGATAACCTGCCAGACAATGCCGAAGAACCGCCACGCCGTCCGACACACCCCCGTGGCCCCCACGTACACGAGGCACATGCCGCACGGGGCCGAGATCGACGCGCACCGGCACGACGACCACCAAATCGTCTACGCCGGCCGGGGCGTCGTCGCCGTCACCACCGACGCCGGGTCGTGGGTCGCGCCCGGCACCCGCGCACTGTGGGTGCCCGCCGACACCGTGCACGCCCACCAGGCCCACGGCGACGTGGAGTTGCACTTCGTGGGGCTGCCCGCGACCGAGAACCCGCTCGGCCTCGACACCCCGGCCGTGCTCGCCGTCGGCCCGCTGCTGCGCGAGCTGATCGTCGAGTACACGCGCACGCCCGAGGGCGAAGACCCCGAACGGGCCCGGCTGCGCGCGGTGCTGCTCGACCAGCTCAAGCTGTCACCGCAGCAGCCGCTGCACCTGCCGACGCCGACCGCCCCCCTGCTCCGCGCCGTGTGCGACCTCCTGCACGCGGATCCGGCCGACCGCCGCACCCTGGCCGAACTCGGCCGGGAGGTCGGGGCGAGCGATCGCACCCTGTCCCGGCTCTTCCGGGCCGACCTCGGCATGACGTTCCCGCAGTGGCGCACCCAACTGCGCCTGCACCACGCGCTGATCCTGCTCGCGGACCGCACACCGGTGACGACGGTGGCGAACCTGTGCGGCTGGTCGTCGACGAGCGCGTTCATCGACGTGTTCCGCCGCGCGTTCGGACACACGCCGGGTGCGCACTAAAGCGTGTTGCGCAATGCCGCGTTCGGACAGGTCAGGGCCGCAGCGCGTCCGAGATCGACTTGACGCCTCCGTGGGCGGTGAGCCCGCCGTCGACCGGGATCTCGGCGCCGGTGATGAACGAGGCGGCGTCCGACAGCAGGAACACCACGACCGGGGCGACCTCGTCGACACCACCGGTACGGCCGAGCGGTGTCTCGCGGAGGACGCACGGAACGCGGGCGCGGCAGACGCCGTCATCTCCGTCTCGATGTAGCCGGGGTGGACGGTGTTGACCCGGATCCCCCGGGGCCCGAGTTCGAGGGCGGCGCTCTGCGACAGGCCACGCAGCCCCCACTTGCCGGCCGTGTACGCCACCGGGTACCGTCGCCCGGTCGCGGTTGGCCTCCACCACGTACGCGTAGAGCGTCGACTCGCTGGTCGGACAGTAGCCCGCGATATGGGCGGGGCCGCCGTACGCCAGGTCGGTGCGGGGCACCCCGGCCGGGCGGGGTGCGGCGGTGCGCCAGATGGCCATGCCGGTGGGCCGCGGCCGGTCGGGGATGCCGATCGCGGCGCGGGTCGCGGAGCCGAGGCCGTCGGCGGCGATCACGAGGTCGTAGCGGTGCTCGCCGCCGTCGCCGAGCCGCACGGACACGCCGGTGCCGTCGTTCTGGAGGCTCTCGGCCGTCGTGCCGAGCCGCACGGTGGCGCCGCTCGCACGCACCGCGTCGCTGAGGATCTCCTGCAAGCGCGGCCGCTGCATGCCGACCGTCGCGGGCAGGTCGTCGCCCGTGCGCAGATCGTCCTGGACGTGCAGCACCGTGCCGTCGGGGGCGGTGATGCCCACCGAGCCGAAGCCGTAGCCGGCGGCGTCGATCCGCTCCCACACGCCCAGGTCGCGCAGCACCCGCAGCGCGTTGCCCTGGAGGGTGATGCCGGATCCGGCGCCGGCGTTCCAGCCGGCCTTCGCCTCGACGAGGTCGACGGACACCCCGGCGCGGCGCAATAGGATCGTGGCCGCTGCCCCGGCGGCCCCGCCGCCGATCACGAGGACCCGACGAGAGGACGTCATGAAGTGAACTCCTATGCTTCTGCGCCTACTTGACGGCGATCGGATTGACCGGGAGCCGACGGCCCCGGTGATGGGCAACGGCGCGGCGCTCAGCCAGAACTCGTACACCCCGTCGCGCGCAGTCCTCCGCGAGCCCGTCCAGGTCCGGACGGCCGGGGAGGCTCCGCCTACGTGCACGACCGGCTGAAGGTCGGCGACCGGGTACCGTGATCCCCGAAGGCTCGAAGATCCTCATGTTCCTGGGCGCCGCGAACCACGACCCGGACCGCTGGACCGACCCGGAGCGCCTCGACCTCACCCGGGACTCCTCCGGCCACGTCGGCTTCGGCATGGGCCTGCACCAGTGCGTGGGCCAGCGCGTCGCCCGCCTGGAGGCGGAGGTGCTGCTCACGGCGCTCGCCCGCCGTGTCGAGTCGTTCGAGTTCATGGCCGAGCCCCGGCGGCACGCCAACAACACGCTGCGCGCCTGGGAGTCGCTGCCCGTGCGCGTCAGGACCGCCGCCTGACGGTCCTGCGGCCTCACTGCCGCGGTGCCGAGGCCAGCTCGTCGCGCAGCAGTGCCACCTCGCCGACCTGACCCGTGCGATACGCGGCCCGCGCCACCAGATGGGCCGCGACCGCGCTGGTCAGCAGCTGGAAGAAGGCGACCAGAGCGAGCGTGCCCAGGTCGACGCCCGAGCGCAGCCGCAGCGCGACACCCGCCACGAGCAGCAGCATGCCGAGGGTCTGCGGATTGGTCGCGGCGTGGCTGCGGGTCAGTACGTCGGGCAGTCGGAGCATGCCGATGACGCCGGTCAGGCAGACCGCCGCGCCGAGGAACAGCAGCGCGGAGCCGGCGAGATCGGTGACGTCGTGCCAGTTCACGGGCGCTCCTTCTCGAGGGAGATGATGCCGGACCTCGGCCGGATCCCGGGCCGGTCGCGCGCCGCGATGAAGCGCGCGATCGCCACCGAACTCGTGAAGCCGAGGAAGGCGATCACCAGCATGATCGACAGGTAGTAACTGGTGCGTGTGATCGCGGCGTTGACCCCGATCCCGGCGATGATGAGCACGGCCGCGATGTCGACGGACACGGCCCGGTCCAGCATCGACGGGCCGCGCCAGATCCGCACCAGGAGGAGCGCGCCGGCCAGGACGATCAGCACCAGCGCGCCGTTGAGCAGGATGTCGTTGGCCAGCTTCATGCGTTGGGCGCCCTTTCCTCGGGAGCGGTGAGTCGGGCGATTTCGTCCCGCGTCCCGAAGGCCCGTACGACGAGGGTCTCCAGGCGTCGCACGTCGGCGCGGGCCCGGTCCACCGCCCGCGGGTCGTCGGCATGCACGACGTGCAGGAAAAGGGTGGCGGTGGAGCCGTTGACCTCCACGAGCGCGCCACCGGGGACGCTGGACACGGCGACGGCGGTCGCCGCGATCATCAGGTCGGTGCGGCAGCGCAGCGGCACCGCGATCACGGCCGCGGGCCCCGGCTTTCCGTGCAGCGTCTGCCAGGTCACGGTGACCGTGGACGAGGTCATGTCGTACAGGAGGTAGCCGGCGAGCCGGACGATGCCGACCGGGCGCAGCCGCAGGTCGAGTTCGACGGCGGGCAGCGGGAAGACCAGGCACAGCACGATCGCGACCACCACGCCGCTGATGACGTTGCCCCAGCTCAGGCCCGTCCACAACAGCGTCCAGATGACCGTGAGCCAGGCGATCAGTGGCAGGTCGATGCGGCGCCAACGGGTCTTGTGTCCGGAGGAGTTCACTGGTCGAGCACCGCCTCGACGTAGGGCGTGCGGGAGAGGAGTTCGGCGGCCGAGCGGTCGGCGAGGCCGGTCAGCGGGGTGGCCAGTAGGGTGTAGGAGAGGCCGAGGACGACCGCGGCGGCCGTCGCCGCGGTCATGACGCGCGGCACACGCATCGTGGTGCGTACGCACACGGCGGTCGCCACCGCGGCGCCGCCGCCGCTGTCCTCCGGCGCCGAGTCCGGATCGTCGCTCTCCTCCAGCACGTCGTCCTCGGACGGGGGTTGGGCGGGGGCCGCCCGCCAGAACACCAGGTTCCACACCTTCGCCATCACGTACAGGGTCAGCAGGCTGGTCACGGCGGCCGCGGCGAGCAGCGTGTACGACCACACACCGCCGGCCGCCGCGCCCGCCCGCATCAGGCCCAGCTTGCCGAGGAACCCGGACAGCGGCGGGATCCCGGCGAGGTTCATGGCGGGCACGAACCAGAGCGCGGCGAGCAGCGGCGCCGAGCGCATCGTGCCGCCCAGTCGTGTCAACTCCGTTGTCCCGTACCGTTTTTCGAGCAGTCCCGCCGCCAGGAACAGCGTCGTCTGCACGGTGATGTGGTGCGCCGTGTAGACGATGGCGCCGCCGATGCCGCCCTTGGTGCCCAGCGCGAGCCCGTACAGCATGAAGCCGATGTGGCTGACGAGCGTGAAGGACAGCAGGCGCTTGAGGTCGGTCTGGGCCACCGCGCCGAGGATGCCGATGATCATCGAGGCGAAGGCCACCGCCATCAGCGCGCCGGAGAGCCGGTTGCCGGGGAAGAACAGGGTGTCCGCGCGGATCATCGAGTACACGCCGACCTTGGTGAGCAGTCCGGCGAACACCGCCGTCACCGGTGCGGGCGCCGTCGGGTATGAGTCGGGCAGCCAGGCCGCGACGGGGAACGCCGCCGCCTTCACCCCGAACACCGTGAGCAGCAGCACCTCCGCCAGCGTGCTGACTCCCAGCGGGAGTTCGGGCATGCGCTGGGCGAGCTGCGCGAAGTTCACGGTGCCCACCGCCGCGTAGGTCACGGCGATCCCGCACAGGAACACCAGGGACGAGACGAGGGAGACGACGACGTACGTCGATCCGGCCCGCACCCGTGGCTCCGTGGCACCCACCGTGAGCAGTACGAAGCTGGCCATCAGCATGATCTCGAAGCCGACGTAGAGGTTCACGAGGTCGCCGGCGAGGAACGTCAGTGACACCCCGGCGACCAGGACCAGATACGCGGGGTGGAAGACGGCGATTGGCGCCCGTTCCTCGCGGTCGGCCATGCCCTGGCTCATCGCGTAGATCAGGACGATGAAGGTGACGGCGCCGGACACCAGGAGCATCAGCGCTGCCAGGCGATCGGCGACGAGAGTGACACCGAGCGGCGGCCCGAAGTCTCCGAGATGCACCACGAGCGGTCCCGTGCGGTCGGCCTCGACGAGCAGGACGACGTCGACGGCGACGACCGCCGCGAGCACCCCGACGGTGATCAGCCGGTGCAGCCAGCGAAGGCGTGGCCCGATGAACAGGGTCAGCCCGCACACCACGAGGGGCAGCACGACGGGCAGCGGGACGAGGGCGTTCACCGGGTCTCCTCCGGGCGGGTCTCGGTGGGCTCGGCCGGGTCGGCGGCGGACGCCTCGGGCGGGTCCGCGCCCAGGACGTCGTCCCACAGGTCGCCGTCCGCGTCCCGGGCGCGGGCCTGGTAGGCGCGGTCGGCACGCAGCCTGCGGCGCTGCTCTCGCCGCTCGTCGCGCCAGGCGCTCGGGCCCTCGCCGCGATGGCGTTCGCGCAGCTCGGCCCGCTCGGCGGAGATCTCCGCGCGCAGCACCACCCGCCGGTCCGCGATGTCGTCCGGCACGAAGTCCGAGCCGGTCAACTGACTGCTGCGGTACGCCATCGCGAGCACGAACGCCGTGGTGGCGAGCGTGATGACGACGGCGGTGAGGATGATGGCCTGCGGCAGCGGATCGGTCACCTTGGCCGCGTCGACGCCCGGGTACAGCAGCGGCGGGAATCCGGCCGCCCCCGTCGAGGCGAGGACGAAGAGGTTGACGCCGTTGCCGCACACGATGATGCCGACGAGGACCCGGGTGAGGCTGCGCGTGTGGATGAGGATCCCGCCTGCGCTGGTCAGCACGACCGCGCAGACCAGCAGGGTGAGACTGACGGTCACGAGTTCTGTGCCTCCCCGGCGAGCGCGAGACTCGCCCTGTACTCGGTCTGCTGGTCGATCTTCGAGCCGAGCGCCCGTACGACGTCCAGGACCACGCCGAGGACCAGCAGATACACGCCGAGGTCGAAGACGACGGCGGTGCCCGCGTGCCAGTCGCCGATCAGCGGCAGGTGGCCGTGCCAGGTCCAGGCGTGCAGCACCGTGCCGTCGGCGAGCCCGACGAGCGCGACCGACGTCGAGAGCGTCAGGCCGAGCCCGGTGAAGAAACCGGGGTGGACCGGCGCCGCCACCGCCAACTCGTGCCGCCCGCCCGCCAGATAACGGATCGTCAGGGCAACACCGGCGACGAGCCCGCCGACGAAGCCGCCGCCCGGCAGGTTCTCCGCGCACAGCAGCAGATACACCGACAGCATCAGGATCGGGTGGAAGACGAGCCGCGCCACCACCTCGAAGACGACCGAGCGGTGCTCAGGGGCGAGCGTGTCACCGGCCACCAGCCAACTGCGCTCGGGGGCGCCCTGCTGGTACTTGGCGGGCACCTTCAGCTTCGAGGTGGCCAGCGACCATGCGGTCACCCCGCCGGGCAGCCGGGGCGGTGGCGCGGTCGCCCGGCCCTGGCGCCGGTGCACGTAGAGCAGGCTCGTGACACCGAGCACGGCGACGGCGAGCACGGCCGACTCGCCCATGGTGTCCCAGGCCCGGAAGTCCACGAGGATCGTCGCGACGACGTCCTTGAGGCCGTGGTGCGCGGTCTCCTCGATGTGCGCGGCGCCCGCGGGCTCCGCCGTGCGCGCGCCTGTCGCCAGCCACACCGAGAGCGCCACCGCGACGCTGCTGCCGAGCGCGAGCAGCATGCTCACACCCCAGCGCCAGGTCCGCTGCGTGTCACCGAAGAACACCGGCAGACGCCGCAGGACGAGGACGAGCACCACGGTCGACACCGTCTCCACGCCGAACTGGGTGAGCGCCAGGTCGGGCGCGCCCTGCACCACGTACAGGAGCGCCGTGCCGTACCCGGTCAGGCCCGCGAGCACCGCCGCCTTCATGCGCCGCTGCACCACCAGGCACATCAGCGCGCAGGCACATGTCAGCGCGCCGACGCCCGCCTGCATCGGGTGGTCCCACAGGCGCGGCGCGGGGGCGGCACCCCAGGGCCGGTCGGTGGCGAGGACCGCGAGGAGCCCGACGAACATGACACCCAGGACCGTCGCCACGTACGAGGGCAGCGAGCCCTTCTGCACCGCGCCCGTGATCTGGAGCGCGGAGCGTTCGAGGCCGAGGACGGTGCGGCCGAACGCCTCGTCCGCCTTCGGCCAGGCGAGCCGCCGCCCGAACCGAACCACCGGCTCCCGCGCCAGGAACAGCACCGCGCCGCCCGCCCACGCGAGCACCGACAGACCGAGCGCCGTGCCGAACCCGTGCCACAGCGCCAGGTGGTAGGGGTGCGCGGGGACCGGGTACTGCTGCGCGTACTGCTCGAAGAGGTGTGCCGTCCAGCCGATGCCCGGTCCGAACAGCAGACCCGCGAGGGCGAGCAGTGCGGGCGGCGCCAGGAAGGCGGCCCCGACGCGGTGCACGGGTGTGTCCGCGACACCGGGCTTGCGCGCGAACGCGCCCCACAGGAAGCGCAGTGTGTACGCGGTGGTGAGCGCGGATCCGACGACGATGACGGCGAGCACCCACCGCTCGCCGACGCTGCCGTGCAGCAGCGCGTCGAACGCGGCCTCCTTCGCGGCGAACCCGAGCAGCGGCGGAAGCGCCGCCATCGACGCGCCCGCGAGAACGGCGGTGCCGGCCACCCAGGGGAGCAGCCGCCCCACACCCGAGAGCCGTCTGAGGTCACGGGTGCCGCTCGCGTGGTCGACGATCCCCGTCACCAGGAACAGCGGCGCCTTGAACAGGGCGTGCCCGAGGATCACCGCGATGGCGGCGAGCGCGGCGTTGTACGTGCCGTCGCCCGCGAGCACCATCAGGAAGCCGAGCTGGCTGACGGTTCCGTAGGCGAGCACCAGCTTGAGGTCGTTGAGCCGCAGCGCGCGCCAGCCGCCGAGCAGCATCGTCAGCGCGCCCAGGGTAAGGAGCACGGGACGCCACGGCGCGACATGGGCGAAGGCGGGAGCGAACCGCGCCACCAGGTAGACGCCCGCCTTCACCATCGCGGCGGCGTGCAGATAGGCGCTGACCGGGGTGGGCGCCGCCATCGCGTTCGGCAGCCACATGCTCAGCGGCCAGATCGCCGACTTGGCGAGCGCCCCGCACAGGATCAGGACGAGCGCGGCCGACAGCGTGCCGCTCGCGGCGGGCGGCGACTGAAGGATGTGCGAGATCCGGTAGGTGCCCGCCAGGTGACCGAGCATCAGGAAGCCGACGAACATCGCGAGCCCGCCGACCGAGGTCACCGTCAGGGCCTGCAGCGCGCAGCGGCGGCTGGCGCGCTTCTCGCTGTCGTAGCCGATGAGCAGGAAGGACAGGACGGTGGTGAGCTCCCAGAACAAATAGAGGGTCATGAGGTCGTCGGCCAGGACGAGCCCGAGCATCGCGCCCGCGAACGCGAGGAGGTTGCCGCCGAACGAGCCCAACTGCCGGGCGCCGCCGTCGAAGTAGCGCACGCAGTACAGCAGCACGAGCGCCCCGATGCCGACCGCGAGCAGCACCATCACGAGGGACAGTGCGTCGAGCCGGAACGCGATCTCGACGTCGTAGTCCCTGATCCACCACCAGGCCTCTTCGCTCGCCCCGCCGCCGCTCACCTCGCCCCAGCGGGACAGCGCCCACCCGAGGGCGGCGGCCGGCGGCAGCGCGAGCAGGACGAACGCGCGGGACCCCACCCGGCGGATCAGCGGGGCGGCGCAGAGCGCGACGACGAAGTGTGCGAGGACCAGTGCGGTCATACACGATACATATCGGGTGAAAAGGCGTACGCCGGGTGGGGCGCGCCGGGGGAGCCGCACCCGGTCCGCGACGGGGCGGGGCGCCGTGTGCCGTCAGCGCGGAGCGGGCTACTGCGGAGCCTCCGGCTTCATGCGTACGGGGAGGGCGGTGTGCCCGTTGCTGATCAGCGTCGGGTACGGCGCAAGCTCTGCCACGGGGACGGCGAGCTCGATGCCGGGGAAGCGGTCGAACAGCATGCGCAGCGCGGTCTCGACCTCCAGGCGGGCGAGCGGGGCGCCCAGGCAGAAGTGCACGCCGTGGCCGAACGCGAGGTGTTCCATGGAGGGGCGGGTGGCGTCGAACGTGTCGGCCATGGCTGCTCCTTCGTGGGGAGGGTTCGCCCCTGAGCCTCCCGCCGGGGTGCGGGTGCGCCCAGGGGGTGTTCTCGGCCATGCGGATGCCGGTGGCGGGAGCCGTTCCCACGCCTCGGGGCGCTGCCCCGGTCTTTCAAGGCGTCGCGGCGGTCGGGCGAAATGCCGCCACCACCCCGCCGTCCACCAAGAGGTCCGTGCCGGTGACGAACGAGGCCGCCGGGGAGAGGAGGAACGCCATCGCCTCCGCGATGTCGTTCGGGGTGCCCGCGCGACCCGTGCCCGAATTCTCGATCATCGCGCGCATGTGGGAGCCGGACTCACCGGCGAGTTCGGCGCGCCCCATCCGGGTCGAGATGACGCCGGGGCTGACCGAGTTGACCCGGGCGCCGCGCGCGCCCCACGCGAGCGAAGCCGCCTGCACCCGCAGGTGGTTGGCGCGCTTGGCGAGCGCATACGCGGCGCCGGGGTCCGCCAGGGCATCGGGCCGCAGGAACGGCAGGCCGAGCAGCTCGTCCGTGGGCGTGGAGCGGAGCGCGGCCTCGACCTCGGACGGCAACGGCGCCATGTGTCCAGCCATGGACGCGATCACCACGCCCGCGCCGCCCTCCGCGACGACCTTGCCGAACTCCTCCAGAACGAGGGCCACGCCCAGCAGGTCCACCGCGAGCACCGCGGCCGTGGGTGCCTGCACCGGGGACAGGCCCGCGGTGTGCGCGACCTGCGTGACGGGGCCGAGCGCCGCGCACTGATCGGCGAGCGCCGCGACCGACGCCCGGTCCGAGACATCGACCCGTACGGGGGTGACCTCGTACCCGTCGGCCGTCAGCTCGTCGGCCGCCGCGTCGAGCGCGTCCGCGTCGAAGTCGGCTGCGACGAGCCGGGCCCCGGAGCCCTGACGTCGGGCGATCTGCATTCCCATGCCACCGACACCGATGACGACGACCACGGGCTTTGACATTCTCTTCCTCCTCGTTGATGTTGATCAGGCCGGTATTGCGCTGCATTACGCTGCCAACGTGACGAAGCCCTCCGAGCCCGACCGGGCCCGCCCGGCCAACCAAGGCCGGCGGGTCGCCGCCCGCAATCGCGCCGCCCTCATCGCCGCCGCCCGTGAGGTCTTCGCCGAGCAGGGGCTGAACGCGCCGCTGTCGACGGTTGCGCGCCGGGCCGGGGTCGGGCAGGGCAGTCTGTACCGGCACTTCGCCGACCGGGTGGCTCTCGCCTCCGCGGTGCTCGACGAGAACGTGCGGCAGATCGAGACGGCCGCCGCCGAGCCGGACGCCACCCTCACCTCCGTGCTCGGCGTCGTCACCTGGCACATCACCCGCTCCACAGCCTTCGTCGACCTGCTGCGCGTACGCGGGGGCGACGAGCAGGGCCGCGAGCTGTCGGCGCGGGTGCGCGGCGTGCTCGACGGGTGCGCACCCGCCGGGCGCGGACTGTCCGCCGACGAGCTGATGCTCGCCATCGCGATGGTCTCCGGCGCCGTCGCGGGCCCCACCCTCGCCGAGCGCGAGCGCCTGGCACTCGCGGCCTGGGGGCTGCTCGGCGTCGAGGTGGGTCCGCTGCGCTCCGTCGACCTCGAAGAGGACTGAGCGTCAGCCGCCGTTGGACAGGCGGATGCCCTTGGCCAGCGCGTCGAACTCGTAGACGTATCCGCCCTTCGGCCCGCTGACCGTCATGTACGCGGACCGGCCGCCCGGCGTGATCGCGACATTGGTCGCCGACTGGAGGCCCACGGCCTCCTTCGCGGGAACCTCCACCGTGCCGAGCCGCTCGCCGTACTTGCTGAAGACCGCCATTGCGGGGCGGCCGTGCAGCGCCTGGTAGAGATTGCCCTTGGCGTCCACGGCGATGGAG
The DNA here is from genome assembly GCF_044453445.1 of Streptomyces sp. NPDC051684. Lineage (NCBI taxonomy): Bacteria > Bacillati > Actinomycetota > Actinomycetes > Kitasatosporales > Streptomycetaceae > Streptomyces > Streptomyces sp. NPDC051684. The sequence goes on from NZ_JBITCS010000015.1 coordinate 26,355, forward strand.
TCGGTCTGCGCGACGCCGCCGTCGACGTGAATGGCCTCGTGCTGCGTCGTCACCTTGGTCCGGTCGGCGTCGAGCAGCAGGTACGAGACGGTGTCCTTGGCCAGTTCGCTGATCCACAGGCCCTTCTGCTCCGGGTCGAGCATCACGCCGTTGGGGTGCGCGAGCCTGTCGGCGAGGACCGTGGCCTTGCCGCCGTCGCGGTCGATGCGCACGATGCGGCCCTCGGCCTCGCCCGTCTTCATGCCGTGCAGATCGCTGACGTAGAGGTTGCCGTCGTCGTCGAACGCGATGTCGTCGGGGTTCATCGGGGACCCGTCGACCTTGCCGGAGAAGAACGTGTGCGGAGCCGAGCCGTCCTGCGCGATGCTGACGACGTCGCCCGACTGGTACTCCGTCAGATACACGCGGCCGTCGTGCGGGCTGATCTGCGCGGAGGTGTAGGCGCCGGTCTTGTCGGTGTAGACGCCCTTGTGGGCACCGGTCTTCACGTCGACGGAGATCACCTTGGGCTCGCCGGGCGGGGCCGTGACGTCCACGAGTCGCAGGTCACCGTCCTTGGCGAGGACCGGGCCTTCGAGCAGCGTCATGCCGGTGGCCTTGTGGGGATCGGTGACGTGGGAGACCTGGGTGGCGCGGATGGTGTGTCCCTCGCCGGAGGCGGGGGCGGCGGGGCGCGCGTCCGAGGTGTCGGCGGTCTGCGTGCCACAGGCGGTGAGGGAGAGGAGGCCGAAAGCGGCGAGAGCGGCGAGCGTGTGCGTTCTGGTGGGCATGTGGGGGTGAGCCTTCCTTGCTGGGATGGGGGGGGCAGGTCCGGTTGCTTGGGGCCTCAGCGGCGAATGAGCGGCTTTTCAAGCCCCTGCGGCGATTGAGCAGCGGGGTCCGGGGCAGCGCCCCGCGACCTCGGCCACGGTCGGGCCGAGCGATCACGCCACCGACCAACCCCCGTCCGACGGCAGCACGACCCCGTTGAGGTTCACCGCATCCCGGCTGAGCAGAAACGTGACGGACGCCGCCAGCTCCTCCGCCATCGCGAGACCGGGGATCGCCACCCGCATCTTCGCGGTGCGCGCCGAGCCGAACGGCGCGCCCGCCGGGACCTCGATCCCCGTGGCGACGGCGCCCGGCGCGACCGCGTTGACCTGAACTCCCGTCCCCGCGTACTGGTACGCCGAGGACTTCGTCAGGCCGACGAGCGCGTGCTTCGACGTCGTGTACGCGGCGCCGGCCGCCGAGCCGCGCAGCGCCGCCTCGGACACGATGTTCACGATCCGGCCGCCGCCCGCCGCGAGCATGCCCGGCACGACGGCGCGCATCAGGTACATGGGGCCGTCGACGTTGATGCGCATGACGCGCTGCCAGATCTTGTCGTCGACCTCGTGGACGGCGGCGTCGTCGTCCATGACGCCCGCGACGTTCGCGAGTGCGTGCACGCGTCCGCCCGCCGCGGCGAGCACGGTGTCGGCGGCCGTGGGCTCGGTGATGTCCGCGGTGACCGGCACGAGCGCCTCGCCCAACTCGGCGGCCAGGTCGGCCAGTTTGTTGCCCGACACGTCGACGCCGACCACGCGGCCGCCCTCGCGCACAACACGCGAGGCGACGGCTCTGCCAATGCCGGAGGCGGCGCCGGTGACCACGACGGTCTGGCCGGAGAAGCGGCCGGAGGTGATCTGCTCGGTCCACGGTTCGGGGGCGCCGATCTCGATACCGGGGTCGGCGGGCGTGGCCGCGGGGGCGGCCGGGGGAGCGGTGGGCAGGCCCTCGGGGATCTCGCCGGTCTCGGCGGCCGTGACCAGCACGCCCACCAGCTCCGCGGGGAACTTGCCGCCGGACATCTGCACGAGCTGCTCCAGCGGCAGGCCGAGGGCAGGCGCCAGGGCCTCCTCGCTCTGCCCCTGCGAGGCGAGCATGCCGCGCAGGATCTGGCCGGCGGCCGGGTCGGCGAGCCAGTCGCGCAGCGGGGAGGCGGGGGTGGGATTCGACATCGAGGGCCTTTCGAGTCGTGGCACGTCGGGTTCACGTCGGGTTCATGTCGGGCTTCACGTCGCGGTCGGACCGCACCGGACCCCTACCGGACAATGTTGTCCGGTTGTTGGGTTACGGTACCCGTGACGGTGCGGAAGTCCCAGCGAGGACCTCCCTCCGCCGCATGTCCCCCCCCACGAGAGGAAGCCGTCGCATGACCCTGCCGAAGTGCGCCACGCCACCGACCCCGCAGGAGACGGCGGAGCTGCGCGAGCGCTACCGCGCCGAACGCGAGCGCCGCGTCCGCCCCGATGCGACGGCCCAATACCGTTCCACTACCGCAGAGTTCGGCTACTTCGCCGCGGACCCGTACGCCGGAGACATGCCGGAGCGCGCGCCGCTGAGCGACGAGGTGGACGTCGCGGTCGTCGGCGGCGGGTTCGGCGGCATCCTGGCGGGCGCGCGGATGCGGCAGCAGGGAGTGGCGAAGGTCCGGGTGGTCGAGCAGGGCGGCGACTTCGGCGGCACCTGGTACTGGAACCGCTACCCCGGCATCCACTGCGACATCGAGGCGCACGTCTACCTGCCGATGCTGGACGAGACCGGCTACGTACCCGAGTGGAAGTACGCGCCGGGCGAGGAGATCCGGCGCCACGCGGTGCGCATCGCCGAGCACTTCGACCTGTACGAGCACGCGCTCTTCTCGACCGCCGTCACCGCCCTGACGTGGGACGAGGCCGCCCAGAACTGGCTCGTCGCGACGGACAGGGGCGACGCATTCCGCGCCACGTACGTCGTCACCGCGACCGGCACCCTCTCCGAGCCCAAGCTGCCCGGCATCCCCGGCATCGAGGACTTCAAGGGTCACACCTTCCACACCTCGCGCTGGGACTACGGTTACACCGGCGGCGGTCCCGAGGGCGGCATGACGGGCCTCGCCGACAAGCGGGTCGGCGTCGTGGGCACGGGCGCCACCGGCGTCCAGGCGATCCCCGAACTGGCTGAGGATGCCCGGCAGTTGTACGTGTTCCAGCGCACGCCGTCCGCCGTGGACGTGCGTGGGCAGCGGCGCATGACGTCGCAGGACGTCGACGCGGACCGCGCCGGCTGGGCGAGCGAGCGCCGCGAGAACTTCCTGCGGATCGTCTCGGGCGAGGACGCCGAACGCGACCTCGTCGACGACGGCTGGACGGAGTCGGCGGCCCTCCTCGAAAAGCTCCTCCCGAGCTTCCGCCGCGACGGCGAACCGGACTTCGAGGCCGCGTACGAGGCCGCCGACCACGCCACGATGAACCGGATCCGCGACCGCGTCGCCACCGAGGTCACCGACCCCGCGACCGCCGAGGCCCTCAAGCCCTGGTACCGCTACGCCTGCAAGCGCCCGACGTTCTCCGACCTGTACCTTCCCGCCTTCAACCGCGAGAACGTGACACTCGTGGACACCGCGGACACCCACGGCATCGAGCGCATGACGGAACGCGGCGTGGTCGTCGGCGGGGTGGAATACGAGATCGACTGCCTGATCTTCGCGACCGGGTTCTCGGTCGGCGTCTCCGGCGTCACGTCGGGCAAACTCCCGGTGACGGGCCGCGACGGCATCCAACTCCTCGACACTCTGGCCGAGTTCGGCCCCCGCACCCTGCACGGCTTCACATCCACCGGCTTCCCCAACCTGATCCAGCTGGGCCCGATGCAGAACTCCTCCAGCGTCAACTTCAGCCACATCCTCGACGAACAGGCCACCCACGCCGCGGCCCTCGTCGCCGCGGCGGAGCACGACGACGCGCTCCTGGAACCGACCCCGGAAGCGGTCGCCGCCTGGCGCGCAACCTGCGCGGACGGCGCCCCCGACCACGAGTGGTTCCACGCGGACTGCACCCCCGGCTACTACAACCGCGAGGGCCGCGGCCGCCCCAACGGCCCCAACGCGTACCCGCATGGCGCGGTCGCCTTCCATGAACTGCTGCGGCGGTGGCGGGAGGAGAGCGTGGGGGAGGTACTGCGGAAGAAGGGGTGACGGCGCCCGGATCGGATGCGTCGTCAGGTTTGACTGAAGGCGCGTCGGTAGGCCCCGGGCGTGGTGCCCATGTATGTCCGGAAGCGGCGGCGCAGGTTCACTGCCGAGGTGAGTCCGACGCGGGTGGCGATGGCTTCGACCGGCAGGTCGGTCTGCTCCAGCAGCACCCGTGCTGCGTCGACGCGTTGGCCGAGCAGCCAGTGTCCGGGGCTGGCGCCGAGTTGTTCGGTGAAGCGCCGGGCGAGGGTCCGGCTGGAGAGCCCGGCGTGTTCGGCCAGGCGGTCCAGGGTGAGTCGGGTGTCGAGCCGGGAGATGGCCCACTCCAGCAGCGGCGCCAGTGACTCGTCCGCCTTGGCTGCTGGGGGCTGTGCTGCGTACTGGAGTTGGCTGCCCTCCCGGTACGGCGGCAGGACCATGTTCCGGGCGATCTGGCTGGCGTAGGCCGCGCCGTGGTCGGAACGCACGAGGTGCAGACACAGGTCGATGCCCGCGCCGGTTCCGGCGCTGGTCGCCACGTCGCCGTGGTCCACGAAGAGCACGTCCTGGTCCAACTGCACCTGGGGGAAGGCGGCGGCGAGATGGGCGGTGTCGCGCCAGTGGGTGGTGGCACGGCGGCCGTCCAGCAGTCCGGCCTGGGCGAGGACGAAGGCCCCTGTACAGACAGCGACGATCCGCGCCCCGCGCCGGTGGGCGGCCCGCAGCGCCCCGGTGACGGCTGATGACGCGGGTGCGCCGGGCGGCTGCCAGCCGGGGACGATCACGGTGTCCGCTTGCCTCAGGGCCGCAAGGCCGGCGTCGACGAGCATCTGGTAACCGGCGGTGGTCTGCACGGGGCCGGGGTGCTCGGCGCAGATCCGGAAGCTGTACCGGGGCGGCTCGTCCTGCAGGACGGTGCCGAAGACCTCGGTGGCGCAGGAAAGCTCGAAGGGCGACTGCGGCGGGTTGAGCAGGGCCACCACCCGATGAGGGTGCATGGCAGGATTGTACCCCCAGATGTCTTTCTGGACTCTCGGCCGGACGGTCCGCACAGGACATAGTGGGCACATGAGTGGAACCACCGAAACGACAGTGCTGAGGACCGTGGTCCAGGTTGACGGCGAGCCGACCAGCTACGTGACCGCAGGGCGGCAGGACGCCCCACCCGTGCTGATGCTGCACGGTACGTACTGGAGCAGGGTCTGGCTCCCCGTGCTCGCGCCCCTCGCTGACGCGGGGTTGCGGCCCGTCGCGGTCGACCTGCCCGGACTGGGACGCTCAGGAGGCCGACTCACCCCGGAAACGGCCACGGTGCCGGCCCTCGCCGACTGGGTGACTCGATTCGTCTCCTCGTTGAACCTCCCCGGCCCTCTCGCCTTGGCAGGCCACGACATCGGCGGCGCCGTCGCCCAGCACCTCCTTGCCCGCAACCGGCTCGACGTGTCCCGATTCGCCTTGGTCAACTCGGTCCTCTACGACTCCTGGCCCGCGCCCCACGTGGCCCAATTCCGGGACTCGGACACGGGCGAGGGCGTGCTCGCCGCCCGTCGGCAGGCGATCATGAGGGTGCTGTCCGGTGTCGCCACTGAGTCATTGGTTGCGGAATACGCGGATCCGTGGACCGATGAGCGGGTGCGCCGCTCCTGGATCGCCCTGGCGGGCGCGGCCGACAATCGCTACACCCTTGACCTCGTTCCCGCGCTACGGCGGTCCGCGACGCCCAAACTGTTGATCTGGGGCGAGGACGACCTCCACGAGAAGGTGGAGTACGCCGAAAGGTTCGCCGCCGAGATGCCGCGCACCACGCTCCTGCGCATCCCGAACGCGGATCACATCCCCACGGAGAACGCCCCCGACCGGATCGGCCGCGCGCTTGCCGACTTCTTCACATCGTAGGGGGCTTCGAACTCGCAATGCGATCGCCCCGTACCGGTTCCAGATCCGCCCGGAACGAATGGTGGTCCGAGTACTCGCTCGGGTGGACCGCATGGCGTCGCGACTCGAAGCCGCGCAGGAAGATGTAGTCGAACTTGCTGTGCCAGTCCGTGGTTGTCTCGCAGGCCGCGCCGGCGTTTGGGTGGCACTCTGGGGATGCGTCCTTCGACAGGAACCACATAGGGGCGAGCTCGGGGGCGTCCGGGGTCGCGTTGAAGTCGCCCAGGGCGATGGTGCGTTCGTGGCGGGCCAGCGCCTTGGCGAAGTAGGCGATCTGTTTCTCGCGGAACGGTGCTTGTTGGCGTTGCGCGAGGTGGGTGTTGAAGACGCGGACCGGTCGGCCGCCCACCGTGGTCGTCACCGCCAAGTAGCCGCGGTCCTCGGAGCCGCCGTTCGGGTACTCCACCGTGTCGGCGTGGGCCATCGGCGTCGCCGAGAGGATGGCCTGGCCGTAGCCGCCCGGTCGCCACGGGAGGCCTCCGCAGCGGCTCCAGTTGCGCAGCACCGAGCCGTACTCGACGTGGTAGGTCAGGCCGTAGAAGGTCTTCAGGTAGGCGCGGATTTCCTCGACGTCGCGGACGCAGGCTTCTTGCAGGCCGATGACCTGTGGCGCGTACGTCGCGATGTCCGCCGCCCTGCCGAGGTTCTGGGTGCTGCCGCAGGGGTTGCAGATGTTCCACGTCATGACGCGGTTCGGAACGATCTCCTTCGCGGCGCCGACAGGGAGGGGGAGGGGTTCCGAGACGAGTGCGCCGCTGGGCGTGCTCGGGCCGATGAGTGCCACGCAGATCGCCGCCACGGCAACTGCCGTCCACCGTCTGCCCCGTCCGAACACCGGCACCGCACCTCCTCAGGGGGATCCTGTCATCGCACCGTCGTCGTCTGGAGCAGTTCGCGGGCCATTTCCCGCGCGGGCGCCTCGGTTTGTTCGGCGATGCGGTGGAACGTCTCCTGGGCGCGGCGGGCCGGCCAGTCGTGCGGGAGGTGGCAGGACGGCAGCCGGGGGTCGGCGCGGATGGTGTCCAGCCACTCGCTGACGAGTCGGAGGCGGGCGCCGAGCGGGTCGTCGGCCCCGGCACGCCCGCCCGGGCCCTCGCTCCACCGCTCGTCGAAGGCCCGGTAGCGGGCCGCGATGCTCTCCAGGTCCCAGGTGTCGCGGATCATCTCCTCGATGTCCGTGGCCACCCCGGCCGCCCCGTGGAACACCTTCACGTACGCGGTGAGCCCGAGCTCAGCGATCACCTGTGACACGTCGACGTGCCCGGGCGCGATCCACAAACCGCTGTAGAGCGTGCCGAATCCGGACCACACGAGCCGGGAGCGCAACTCGTGCCGGCGGCGTTTCCAGGCGTCCGGCAGCGAGAAGGCGAGCAGCGTCCAACTGCCGTCCCACTCGTCGTTGACCGAGCCCTGTTTCCAGATGCGGGCCCGGCCGTCGTCCAGTACGTGCTCGGCCTGCTCGGTGAGCCCGAAGTGCATGCGGCGGCCCTCGCGCCGGCGGTGCAGCAGCCCCCGGTTGACCATCCGCGTCAGCGTGGACCGCACGGCCTGTTCGCCCACGCCGACCCGGCCGAGCACGTCGATGATGCTGCCCGAGTACACATACAAGTCCCCTTCCTCCAGCACGTGGTTGCCGAAGAAGGCGAGCAGGAGCGACTGCGGACGGGGCTGTGAGATGTCCGCCGCGTCGCTGGTCGGGTCGCCGTCGATGCCGATGTGCTCCACGGGGCCAAGACTACGGGCGCCCACCGACAATGCGGCGGGCGCCCGTCCCGGCTCACCGGCCATCGGCGGGATGCGCACGGTCGTACGGCCGGAGGTACTCGGTGGGGCGGTAGGCGACATAGCGTGCGGGTCCGGACGGGTCTGCCTGCGCGGCGCGCGAGTTGAGGGCGTCCGGGTCCGTGCCGTGCCACGTCCCCGTCGCGATGCGGTCCTCCAAGGTGTGCAGCGCCGCGAGCTGTTCCGCCGCGCTGAACGTGCAGTGCCCGGCGTTGTCGGTGTAGGCCTGCCGCAGCCGGGAGGAGGAGCCGGCGGCGGTGACGGCGCGGCGCAGTGCGCTCTCGGTCTGTACGGGGACGAGCGGGTCGCCCGTGGTGTGCACGTCGAACTGGGGCTTGGCGAGTTTGCCGGTGAACGTGCTGGTGCGGCGCAGCCGGCCCACCGCCTCCGGGTCGGCGCTGATGCGCGGCGCGCGACCCAGTGTGGCAAGGTCGCCGCGCAGGGAGAGGCCCGCCTCGCGGTACAGCTCGCCGATCTCCTTGCGCACGGAGGACCGGGCGAGCAGCCGGGCGTAGTCGACGCCGGTGTTCCAGGAGGCGTTGCCGCCGGAGCGTGCCTCGGAGTCCTGGCGTCTGTTGAAGGCGGCCACCTTCAACAGGCCCTTGACGGCCGCGTACTGGTTGGCCTGTTGGGCGTTCCAGTCGTCCGGCGCGGGGCGTGCCTGCGACTCCTGGTTCCAGCCGGGGATGTTGTGCAGGGCGGCGGCGAGCGCGATACGGGCCCGCCCGGCGGGGGAGGCCTGCGCCTTGTCGACGGCGGCGACCATGGTGTCCGCCGCGCGCGTGGCCGTCTTCTGGTCCGGCAGGTCGACCAGGGGGACGTCGGAGCCCGGTGCGAGGAGGGTCTTGAGGGCGAAGACGGGGTCGAGTGTGTTGTTCCAGTTGGCGACGCCTCCGTGGACGAGACCGCACAGGGACAGCGAGCCGTCGATGCGCCCGGGGTGCCGCTCGGCGATCGCGGTGGTGACCATCCCGCCGTAACTGCGGCCCCAGGCGACGGTGCGCTGGGCCGCGCCGAACCGCTCCGTGAACGTCGACAAGGTGGCGAGCTGGTCGTCGACCGCGTCCGGCATCGCCCACCCCGTGGTGGCGTAGGACGAGCCGATGAGGGCGTAACCCTGCTTCAGGAGGAGGGACTTGGTCGCGTCGTCCGGCGCGTTCTCGGCCGGGTTGGGCGTGCCGACGTCGTTGTATCCGTGGCTGAACAGCAGCACCGTGCCGTTCCACGCGGCGGGTACGTCCATCACGTACGCGGCGCCGTTGGGCAGGGCGCCCTCCACGTGCCCGCTGTCCGGCGCGGCGGCGAGGGCCGGGGCGGGCAGGGCGGTGGCGGCCAGCGTGAGCGCGGCGGCGCAGGCGATACGTGTCCGGGAACCGGGTGTCCTCATGCGGAGGTCTCCTTGGCGGGGGTGACGGGTCGGCCGGTGGTGTGCGCGAGCGTGTCCTTGCCGGTCTCGCGGACGAACCACAACGAGAACGCGGTGATCAGCGAACCGCCGCACAGCAGTACGGCGATGGGCGTGCCGTCGCCGCTGCCCGCCACGAGGGCCCCGGCGATCATCGGGGAGAAACCGGCGCCGATCAGGGTGGCGCCCTGGTAGCCGAGCGAGGCGCCGGTGTAGCGCACGCGCGTGCCGAACATTTCGCTGAACAGGGCGCCCAGGGGGCCGTACATCATGGACTGCGCGAACCCGTGCCCCAGCACCACGGCCAGGATCAGCAGGCCGGGCGAGCGGGAGTCGACGAGCGCGAGGACGGGGAAGGCGAGCGCTGCCGAGAGCAGTGCTCCGGCGAGGACGACCGGGCGGCGGCCGATCCGGTCGGAGAGCACCGTGGCGCAGGGCAGCACGACCAGTGCGACCGACGAGGACACCGTGAGCGCGGTGAGCGCCTGCGGGCGCGCGTAGCCGATGTCGGTGGCGTACGAGATCAGGTAACTGGTCAGCAGGGACTGCGTGGTGAACGCCCCGATGCCGACGCAGCACGCCAGCAGGACGGGGCGCGGGCGGCGCAGCACATCGAGGATCGGCAGCCGCGCCGTGCCGCGCTCCTGCTTCACCTCGGCGAACAGCGGGCTCTCGACGACCTTCAGCCGTACGAACAGACCGACGCCCAGCAGCACCACGCTCAGCAGGAACGGCACCCGCCAGCCCCACGACATAAACGCGTCCTTCGGAAGCGTGACGACGAGGGCGACCACGGCGGCGGACAGCAGGGAGCCGAGCGGCGCCCCCAACTGCGTGAAACTGGACCACAGTCCGCGCCGCCGGGCCCCCGCGTGCTCGACCACCATCAGCGTGGCGCCGCCCCACTCGCCGCCGATCGCGACGCCCTGCACGACGCGCAGGGCGATCAGCAGCAGCGGCGCCCAGACGCCCACGGTGTCGTAGGTGGGCAGCAGCCCGATGAGGAAGCTGGCGCCGCCCATCAGGCCCATCGTGAGCAGCAGCATCGATTTGCGGCCCAGCCGGTCGCCGAAGTGCCCGAAGACGATGCCGCCGAGCGGTCGGGCGACGTATCCGGCGGCGAAGGTGCCGAACGCGGCGATGGTGCCGACGGCCGGGTCGGCTCCGGGGAAGAACAGCTCACCGAAGGCGACGGCGGCGACGGTGCCGTAGACGAGGAAGTCGTAGAACTCAACGGCGGTCCCGAGCAGCCCGGAAAGGGCAACTCGCCTTAGTCGCTTGGTGCGTTGGGACATTGCGGGCTCCCTGGGGCAGGGGAAGGGTGCCCGTGAAAATATGCGTGTTGGTTACTGCGGTCAATAAAGTGCACAACATCGGAAGCGGGTGAGCTGATGAGTACGTGCGTCAGTCCGGCAGCGGGCGGTTCGTCACGACGTTCTTCATCACCAGCGTCGAGTTCAGGCGCTGCACCCCCGGAAGGCGCGCGAGCTGCTGGTCGTAGAGCTGCTGAAAGGCGGTCAGGTCGGCGGCGGCCACCCGCAGCAGATAGTCCGGATCGCCGAACAGGCGCTGGGCCTGCAGCACATGGGGCACGGCAGTCACCGCTTCCTCGAACGAGGCGACGGTGTCCCGGTCCTCCCAGCCCAGGGTGACGAAGACCAGCGCCTCGAAGTCCAGGCCGAGGGCGGACGGGTCGACGACGGCGCGGTAGCCGCGGATCGCCCCGGAACGTTCGAGGTCACGCAGGCGGCGGTGGCAGGGGGAGACGCTCAGCTTCACGCGCGCGGCCAGCTCGGTGATGGTGAGGCGGCCGTCCAGCTGCAGCTCGGTAAGAATTTTCCGGTCCATGGCATCCATGGGAAAGATTCTCCCTCGGATCGGCCTGTAGCGGAGAAAAGAAGGGAACACTTGCGGGCGGATCCCGCCTAGCCTTCCTCGCGTACAACTGCACGTGAGAGGGATCGACGACACATGGACACGACCACGCTGGCGGCTTTTCTGGCCGTGGACCTTCTGCTGGTGTTCACACCGGGCGCGGACTGGGCCTACGCGATCTCGGCCGGGCTGCGGGATCGCTCGGTCGTCCCGGCGGTGGCCGGGCTGATAACCGGCTACGTGGGATACACACTGCTCGCCGTCGCGGGCCTGGCGGTGCTCGTGGCGAGTTCGACGACCCTGCTCACGGCGCTGACCGTCGCCGGGGCCGGCTACCTGGTGTGGCTCGGCTGCACCGTGCTGCGCCAACCCGCCGTGCTGACCGCCGACGAGGAGCCCGTCGGCGCCTCGCGGCGGCAGGTCATGCTGAAGGGGATCGGGATCAGCGGCCTCAACCCCAAGGCGCTGCTGCTGTACCTGTCCCTCTTCCCCCAGTTCATTCACCCGGCGACGGGCTGGCCGGTGGCCGTGCAGACCGGCGTGCTCGGCACCCTCCACATGACCGCCTGCGCCGTCGTCTACCTCGGCGTCGGTGTGCTGGCGCGCACCGTCCTGAAGACGCGGCCCACGGCGGCCCGTGCCGTGACACGGGTCTCCGGGGTGATGATGATCGCGATCGGCGGTTTTCTGTTGGCGGAACAGCTGGTCTAGGCCCGGCCCGGGGGCGGTACCGTCTCGCGCGTGACGACGACGCCGCCGCCTTCGCCCAGCACCTTCACCACCGCCCGCCTTGACGTGCTGCCGCTACGGGTGGAGCACGCCGAGGAGATGGCCCGGGTGCTGGGCGACCCGGCGCTGCACACCTTCATCGGTGGCGCCCCGGACACGGTCGAGGAGCTGCGGGCGCGCTATCGGCGGATGCTCGCGGGCTCGCCCGACCCGACCGTCGTGTGGCTCAACTGGGTGGTCCGACTCCGGGGCGAGGAGCGACTGGTGGGCACCGTGCAGGCGACCGTCGGCGGGGATCGCGTCGCGGAGGTCGCGTGGGTCGTGGGTACGCCGTGGCAGGGGCGGGGGATCGCCACCGAGGCCGCGCGGGCGCTCGTCGCGTGGCTCGGGGAGCAGGGCGTCGAGGTGTTCGTCGCGCACATCCACCCCGAGCACCACGCCTCCGTCGCCGTCGCCACCGCCTGCGGTCTTGCGCCCACGGACGAGTGGCACGACGGCGAGGTGAAGTGGGAACTCAGCGGAAGGCCGGAAGCCCCGTCAGGGCCTTGCCGATGACCAGCGAGTGGACCTCGCTCGTGCCCTCGTAGGTCAGCACCGACTCCAGGTTGTTGGCGTGCCGCAGCACCGGGTATTCGAGGGTGATGCCGTTCGCGCCGAGGATCGTGCGGCACTCGCGGGCGATCTTGATGGCCTCGCGCACGTTGTTGAGCTTGCCGACGCTGACCTGCTCCGGTGTGCCGCGGCCCTCGTCCTTGAGCCGGCCGAGGCGCAGCGCGAGCAGCATGCCCTTGTCCAGCTCCAGGGTCATGTCGGCGAGCTTCTGCTGCGTGAGCTGGTACGAGGCCAGGGGGCGCTCGAAGACCGTACGGTCACCGGCGTACGAGATGGCCGCTTCCAGGCAGTCGCGGGCGGCGCCGAGCGCGCCGAACACGATGCCGAAGCGGGCCTCGTTGAGGCAGCCGAGCGGTCCCGACAGGCCGCGCGCGTCCGGCAGCATGGCGTCGGCGGGCAGGCGTACGTCCTCCAGGACCAGCTCGCTGGTGACGCTGGCGCGCAGGGACAGCTTGCGCTTGATCTCCGGCGCGGAGAAGCCGGGGGTGTCGGTCGGCACGACGAAGCCGCGCACGGCGTCCTCGGTGCGGGCCCAGACGACGGCGACGTCCGCCACCGAACCGTTCGTGATCCACATCTTGGTGCCGTTGAGGACCCAGTCCGAGCCGTCGCGCTTGGCGTTCGTGCGCATCGAGCCGGGGTCGGAGCCCGCGTCCGGCTCGGTGAGGCCGAAGCAGCCGATCTTCTCGCCCGCCGCCATGCCCGGCAGCCACTGCTGCTTCTGTTCCTCGGACCCGTACTTCCAGATCGCGTACATCGCGAGCGAGCCCTGCACGGAGACGAGGCTGCGCAGCCCGGAATCGACCGCCTCCAGCTCCATGCAGGCGAGCCCGTACGCGACGGCGCTGGTGCCCGCGCAGCCGTAGCCCTCCAGGTGCATGCCGAGGACGCCCAGGCCGCCCAGTTCACGGGCGAGCTCGCGGGCCGGGATGGCGCCGTTCTCGAACCACTCGGCCACCTTGGGGCGTAGTTCGCGCTCGCCCATGGTGCGCACGGTGTCGCGGATGGCGCGCTCCTCGTCGCTCAGCATGCCGTCGATGTCGACAAGGTCGAAGGGGTGGAGGGGAGTTGAGGACGACGGCATCGCGGGCTCCTTGACTGCGGCGGATTGCGGATTGCGGATTGCGGATTGCTGACGGCGGGCTACTGACGGCGGACTAATGGTGGCGGGCCACTGACTGCTGACAGATGCACCGGGTGACGCTAGGGTGCGGATATCGGATTTTGGATCCAACTTCTTCGGGTCCCTCGGATCGTAGCCGCACGCCCACCGCTTGCCAAGGTTCCACAAGGAGAGCCGTATGCCGGCCACAAGGCCCGTCGCCCAGGGAGCCCTTTCGGGGCTCGTCGTCGCCGACTTCGGCCGGGTCCTCGCGGCCCCGTACCTGACGATGCTCCTCGCCGACCTCGGCGCCGATGTCATCAAGGTCGAGCGCCCGGGGGCCGGTGACGAGACCCGTTCCTGGGGGCCGCCGTTCGCCGACGGCGAGGCCACCTACTTCCTCGGCGTCAACCGCAACAAGCGCTCCGTCGCCCTCGACCTGACCGCGGATTCCGGGCGCGAGGCCGCCCGTGCCATCGCCGCGCGCGCCGACGTCCTCGTCGAGAACTTCCGGCCCGGCACCATGGACCGGCTCGGCCTCGGCTACGAGGAGTTGAGCGCGCTCAACCCGGGCCTCGTGTACTGCTCGGTCACCGGGTTCGGCACCGCCGAGGGCGCCGCGCTGCCCGGCTACGACCTGCTGGTGCAGGCCATGGGCGGACTCATGAGCGTTACCGGGGAACCCGGCGGCCAGGGCACCAAGGCCGGTGTCGCGCTCGTCGACGTCATCACCGGGATGCACGCAGGGCTCGGTGTCATGGCGGCGCTGCGCCACCGCGAGCACACCGGGGAGGGGCAGAAGGTCGAGGTCTCCCTGCTCACCTCGCTGCTCTCCGCGCTCACCAATCAGGCCTCCGCCCATGTGGCCGGGGGAGTGGTACCCCGCGCGATGGGCAACAAGCACCCCAGCATCGCCCCGTACGAGGTGCTGGACGCCAAGGACCGGCCGCTGGCGCTCGCCGTCGGCAACGACCGGCAATTCGGCGCACTGTGCGCCGAATTGGGGGTGCCCGGCCTCGCCGACGACCCGCGCTTCGCGAGCAACACCGCGCGCGTGGCCCACCGCGAGGACCTCCTCGCCGAACTCACCGAACGCCTTCGCGAGCGTGGCGCCGACGAGTGGTTCGAGACGCTGACCGCCGTCGGCGTGCCCTGCGGACCGATCAACGACCTCGGAGAAGCCTTCGCCTTCGCCGCGCGGCTCGGCCTCGACCCGCGCGTGCACATCGACGACCCGAACCGCGAGGCCCCCGCCGCGCAGGTCGCCAACCCGATCCGGCTGAGCGCCGCCCCCGCCGCGTACGTCACGGCGCCGCCGCGGCTCGGCGAGCACACCGAGCAGATCCTCGCCGAGCTGGGGCTCTCGGGGATTTCCGCCGCAGGTGGGGCGGGTGATGTCAGTGACGCTCCGTAGGATGGGCGGCGTTCATCACGAGCTGCCGACGCCCGGCAGAGAGGACAAGGAGCCGCCATGACCACGCCCGCGAGCAGGCGGCGGCCCCCCACGGCGCAGCAGTTCGTCCTCGAGGAGCTGCGCCGCGCCATCACCAGCGGGGAGATCAGGCCGGGCATGCCGATCCGGCAGGACGCGCTCGCCGAGCAGCTCGGGGTGAGCCGGGTGCCGCTGCGCGAGGCCCTCAAGACGCTGGAGGGCCAGTCCCTCGTCGTGCACCACGCGCACCGGGGCTACTTCGTGGCCGAGCTGTCCCTGGCCGAACTGCGCGAGGTGTACCGCATCCGGGAGATCCTGGAGGCCGAGGCCGTACGCGAGGCGATGCGCGCCGGTAGCGCCGTCCTCGACGCCCTGGAGGAGGCCCAGGAGGACGTGGAGGCGCAGGCCGCGGCGGCCGATGTCGCGGCGATGGCGGCGGCCAACCGCAGATTTCACTTCGTCCTCTTCGAGGCCTCCGGCATGCAGCGCCTGGTGCGCCTCATCGCGACCCTGTGGGACGCCACGGACGCCTACCGCTCCCTCTACTACGCGGACTCGATGAGCCGCGAGCACGTCCTCGTCGAACACCGGGCGGTGCTCGACGCGCTGCGCGAGGGGCGCACCGAGGACGCGGTGCGGCTGCTCGACGGGCACCGGGAGCATGCGGTGGCCGCGCTGGAGGGGCTGCTCGGCGAGGGGCCGGGCGCGTAATTCGGTGGAGGCGTGAACCCGGAGCGCCTACGGTGGCCGGGTTCGCGATGCGTTCCAGGTGTTCCAGACGATCCAATGAGGTGTGCTCGATGACGGTCCGTACCACGACGGCCGACTCCGGTCGGCTGTCCCGCGTCAAGGACATGACCTCATCGAACGTAAGGAACACCCCTCGTGGATCTGCCACGCATCTTCACCGTCCGGGAAAGTAGCCACCGCATCCACAACCCGTTCACCCCGGGCAAGCTCGCCGCCCTGGGAGGGGCGCTGCGCCTGACGCCCGGCGCCCGTGTGCTCGACCTCGCCAGTGGTTCGGGCGAGATGCTGTGCACCTGGGCCCGCGACCATCGGGTCACCGGGACGGGAGTGGACATCAGCACGGTCTTCACCAAGCAGGCCCGCGCCCGCGCCGCCGAACTCGGTGTCGCCGAGCGGGTCTCGTTCGTCCACGGCGACGCCTGCGGGTACGTCGCGGACGAGCCGGTCGATGTCGCCGCGTGCGTCGGCGCGACCTGGATCGGCAGCGGCGTGCCCGGCACCGTCGACCTTCTCGCCAGGAGCCTGCGCCCCGGCGGCCTGATGCTCATCGGGGAGCCGTACTGGCGCCGTGAGGTGCCGGACGAGGAGACGGCGAAGGCCTGCCACGCCACCGGAAAGAGCGACTTCCTGCTGCTGCCTGAGCTGATCGAGAGCTTCGGCGACCTCGGGTACGACGTCGTGGAAATGGTGCTGGCCGACCAGGACAGCTGGGACCGCTACCAAGCGGCGCAGTGGCTCACCATGCGCCGCTGGCTCGACGAGAACCCGGATGACGAGCTGGCCGCCGAGGTACGGGCCGAGCTCACCACCGAGCCCGCCCGCTACGCGCGCTACCAGCGCGAATATCTCGGCTGGGGAGTCTTCGCGCTGATGGCGCGCTGACGCCCCTGCGTGACGCGAGCGGGCCCGGGGAACGTGTTCCCCGGGCCCGCTCGCTCATCTCTGTGATGTCCTTGATGTCCTACGGGATCAGCAGACGCTGTCCGACGGCTTCGGGTTGCCGAGGCCGAACAGCGGGCGCAGCCGCAGACCGGCCCACGTGCCGAGGATGGCGACCGCGCCCCAGATCCAGCCGTGCAGCGAACCGGAGACGATGCCCGCGAGGTACGCGCCGATGTTGCAGCCGCCCGCGAGGCGCGCGCCGATGCCCATCAGGATGCCGCCGAGGACCGCGGCGACGGCCGTACGCGCGGGGATGCCGCGGTGCAGCTTCCACACGCCGCCCGCCGCGGCGGCGACCGCCGCGCCGACCATGATGCCGATGTCGGTCAGGCTCGTCTTGTCGGCGAGCACCGGGCCCGCCAACTGCTCGGCGCTGCCGGGCTGCTGCCAGAACGCCCACGTCTCGGGGGACCCGCCGAGCGCGCCCACCACCTTCGAGCCCCACAGCGAGAACGCGCTCGTCACGCCCCACGCGCCACCGGACACGAGCAGCACGCCCGCGCCGAGCACCGCGAGCACGACGGCGCCGACCGCCAGCGGCCAGGAGCCGCGGACCGTACGCAGCAGCGCGCCCTTCGCCGACGGCGGGGCGCCGACCGGCGGGGGATTGCGGCGGGCCTGCACGGTGCGCGCGACGAACCAGATGACGGCGAGCACGACGATGGTGATCGCCCAGGAGCCGAACCAGCCGACGTGGTCGGACAGCAGGTACGGGTCGAGCGCGGGCAGATCGCCCCAGAGCCCGAACTGCCAGGCGGCGAGGGTGGAACCGACGATGAACCCGAAGAGCGTCAGCACGATCGAGGTCTGCCCCGAGCCGACGGCGAACAGGGTTCCGGAGGCGCAGGCGCCACCGAGCTGCATGCCGATCGCGAACAGGAACGAGCCGACGATCAGCCCGATGCCGATCGGTCCGGCGCTCGGCGCCGGCACGGAACCGAAAAGCCCGGTGCCGGTGCCGATGATCAGGGCGAAGAGCGTCGCGGTGGAGCCGAGCAGCAGAGCGTGCGCCCGCAGCCCGGTGCCGTTGCCGACGGCCACGAGCTGCCGCCAGGCGGAGGTGAACCCGAACCGCGAGTGGAACAGGGCGAATCCGAGCCCGAGGCCGAGTAGCAACAGGACGCCCGGCTTGGCGCCGTGCTGCGCGAACACGTAGACGGCGAGCGCCGCGCCGATCACCCCGGCGCCGGCGAGCGGCCCCCAGCGGGTGGGCGGCGCGGCCTCGGCGACCGGGGCGGGCGAGGAGGTCGGGGACGGGGCGAGCAGGGCGGCGCGCGGCGGCGCCCCGGCGGGGGGAGCGGTGGTCACGGCAGATCTCCGGCAGCTGGAGTGGGAACGTTCGGGCGCGGTGGAGGAAGGTCAGCGACGACAGAGCGCGTCGTCGACACTCCACGTCGTGGCCGCGAAGAGCGCGAGAGCCAGGTGACGAGCGGGTCCGAACATGTGCGCCACTTTAGGCTCCGCCGGGGGTGTCGGTGGAGGATGTCTCATATTTTGGTCGGGCGATCTCGGGTGGTGGCCCGTGACCGAGGTTGCGGGACGTTGCCCCGGACCCCACGCCTCAATCGCCAGAGGGGCTTGAAAGCGTCCCGATCGCCCATGTTCCAGGCGAATCAGGCCCCTTGCGGCTTCGGCACATCAAGCCCCTGCGGCGATTGAGCAGCGGGGTCCGGGGCAGAGCCCCGAGAGCTCGGCCCCGGCGGAGCAGCACACACGCCGCCCGCTCCCCGGCTACGCCGGATACGCATGCGTTTGCGTCGCCTTCACCGTCGCCCAGACCTCCGCCCCCAGGTGCAGCCCAAGCTCCGCCGCCGCCACGGTCGTGAGGTCCGCGGCGAGGGGGAGCTCGCCGGAGAGGGCCGCGCGGATCTGGTCACCGTGTGTCTCCATGCCGCCGACCTCGCAGCGCCACAGGTTGCGGGCGCTGGATCCCGTGGGGCGTTCGCGGTGGAGTGTCACCGCGCTCGGTGGGAATGCCACGAAGACCGGGCCGGTCAGGTCCTCCGTGGTCGTGATCGTGGGACCGTCGTCCGCGATGTGGACGGTGTGTCCATCGGCGTCGCCCCGGTACAGATTCAGGCCGACGAGCTGGGACATGTAGTCCGTGCGCGGACGGCGTGCGACCTCCGACGGTGCGCCCTCCTGGACGACGCGGCCGTGTTCGATGACGACGAGCCGGTCGGCGAGCACCATCGCGTCCAGCGGGTCGTGGGTCACCAGCACCGCCACCGCCTCGAACTCGGCGAGGTGGCGTCGGAGTTGGGCCCGTACGTCCAGGCGCGTACGAGCGTCGAGCGCGGCGAGCGGCTCGTCGAGGAGCAGCAGCCGGGGCCGGGTGGCGAGCGCGCGGGCGAGCGCGACGCGCTGGGCCTGTCCGCCGGACAGCCGCCGCGGCTTCGCCCCGGCGTGCTCGGCGAGCCCCATCCGGTCGAGCCAGGCCAGCGCCCGCGTACGGGACTCGGCCTTCGTGGCGCCCTGGCAGCGCGGCCCGAACGCCACGTTGTCGAGCGCGGTCAGGTGCGGAAAGAGGAGGTAGTCCTGGAAGACCACGCCCACCGGGCGGGACTCGGGCGGCGTGCCGTCGAGCGTCGCGCCGTCGAGCCGGAGGTGTCCGGCGTCCAGCGGCGTCAGCCCGGCGAGCGCGCGCAGCGCCGTCGTCTTCCCGGCCCCGTTCGGGCCGAGCAGCGCGACGACGTCGCCCGGGTTCGCGGCCAGCGCGACATCGAGCCGGAAGTCGCCCCGGTCCACGACGAGTCGCGCGTCGAGACCGCCCCCCGCCACGTCCTCGGGCGCCACCGTTTTCTGCAGGTCGGTCATGAGGCGGTCATCCAGCGGTCGCGCAGCCCCGCGAGGACCGTGATGGACACGGCCAGCAGCACCAGGCTGAGGGAGATCGCCGCCGCCGGATCGCTCTGCATGGCGAGGTAGACGGCGAGCGGCATGGTCTGGGTGCGGCCGGGGAAGTTGCCGGCGAAGGTGATCGTCGCGCCGAACTCGCCGAGCGCGCGCGCCCACGCGAGGACCGCCCCGGCCGCGATCCCGGGCGCGATCAGCGGCAGCGTCACCCGCCGGAACGCGGTGAACCGGGAGGCGCCGAGCGTCGTCGCCGCCTCCTCGTAGCGCGGATCGGCCGCGCGCAGCGTGCCCTCGACGCTGATCACGAGGAACGGCATCGCCACGAACGCCTCCGCGATCACGACCCCCGTCGTGGTGAACGGCAGCGTGATCCCGAACCACTGGTCCAGGTACTGCCCGACGACCCCGTTCCTGCCGAGCGCGGTGAGCAGCGCGACGCCGCCGACCACGGGCGGCAGCACCAGCGGCAGCGTGACCAGGGCTCGTACGAGGCCGCGCCCCGGAAACTCCGTGCGCGCGAGCAGCCACGCCAGCGGCACCCCGAGCACCAGGCTCACCAGCGTCGCCAACGTGGCGCACACCAGCGACAGTTGGAGCGCCTGCCACACCTCGGGGCTGGTCAGCTGCTCGGGCAGCTGCGCCCACGGGGCCCGTACGAGCAGTGCCACCAGCGGCACCACCAGGAACGCGAGCCCCACGAGCGCGGGTACGAGCAGGGGCAGCGGAGGGACGCGGCCACGGCGCCGCCGCGCCCCTCCCTCCACGGTGTCCCGCGCCGCCACGGTCACGGCTTCAGGAACCCGGCATCGGTCAGCGCCTTCTGCCCGTCGGCGGACTTGACCAGCTCGATGAACGCCTTGGCCCCCGCGGCGTTCGGTGCCTTCTTCAGCGGGGCGATCGGGTAGTCGTTGATGGCGTCCTCCGACTCGGGGAACTCCACGCCCTCGACCTTGTCACCCGCCGCGTGCACATCGGTCTTGTAGACGACCGCCGCGTCGGCCTCCTTCAGCTCCACCTTCGTCAGGGCGCTCTTGACGTCCTGCTCGTAGGAGACCGGGGTGAGCTTCAGCTTGCTCACGGTCAGCGCCGTCTGCGCGGCGGCGCCGCACGGCACCTCCTTCGCACACAGCACGACCTTCTGGCCGGGCTTCGTGAGGTCCTTCAGGGACGACACCTTGTGCGGGTTGCCGGGGAGGGTGGCGATCTCCAGCTGGTTGCGCACGAACGTGCTCGGCTTGCCCTCGGCGCCACCTGCGTCGGTCACCGTCTTCATCGTCTTGGGGCTCGCCGCCGCGAACACATCGGCGGGGGCGCCGCCGGTGATGCCCGCGGCGAGGCTGTCGCTGCCGCCGAAGTTGAAGGTGACCTTGGTGCCGGGGTGCTCCTTCTCGAACTGCTTGCCCAGCGTCGTGAAGCTCTCCTTGAGGGAGGCGGCGGCGAACACGTTCACCGTCCCCGACACCTTCTTGCCGCTGGACGCCTTGGACGAGGAGCTGGACGCCTTGGACGAGGAGCTGGACGACGAGCCGGAGGAGTCCGAGTCGGACGATCCGCAGGCGCTCAGTGCCAGCACGGCCGCGGCCCCGATGCCGGTCACCTGAAGCATGCGGCGAGTCGTGGTCCTGCGCGCGGAACGGGTTGTCACGGTTCAGCTCCCCTGCTGTGTCCTGGAACGCTTACGGCGACCATACTGCCGCATCTGCCAGGCAGAAGTCCCCTGTGGGTTCGCATGATCCCGGCAGGCGGACAGTGGGGGTACGCATGTGCGTTCGCACGGACCCGGCGAGGGAACGGTCACGCACGGTCGATATGGACATTCGTCGACTTCACGCGGGCCGTGGCCTCCATGCCGACCTCGAGCCCCAGCTCCTCCACCGCCTCCCGCGTGAGCAGCGAGACCAGCCGGTGCGGACCGGCCTGGATCTCCACCTGGGCGGCGACGTCGCCGAGCTTCACGGCGGTGACGATGCCGGGAAACGCGTTGCGCACGGAGGTGTACGAGGGGTGGTCGTCGGCGTCGTCGCCCGCCGCCAGTTCCACGGAGAACGCGGCGAGGTCCTTGCCCTGGACGACCCGGCGCCCGCTCGCGTCCCGCTGCGTGACGATGCGCCCGGCGTCCGCCCACCGCCGCGCGGTGTCGGGACTGACGCCGAGCAGCCGTGCGGCCTGGCCGATTGTGTAGGACTGCATGCGCCAAAGCTTAACTTCCGGCCATCGGGGACGCCGTGATGCGCCGTCGCCTACAGCCGCCCGAACAGCTCCTCAAGCGGCGCGGGCACGCACCCGGCGTCGCACGCCGCCCCGGTCAGCAGGCGCCCATATCGGATCTTGCGGCCCGCCTTGGTGCCGAGGAAGCGCCGTAGGCGGCGGTGCGTGGTTCTGTCCTGTTGGGCGGGCTGGCGGGCGAAGGTCTGCCAGGGGTGCCACTCGCCGGCCTCCCGGATCAGCTCCTCGACCCGGGCGACGCCGAGCGCGCGGATGAACTCGTCCTCCAGGTCCGCGACACACACGGAGACGGTGCCGCCGTCGCCCGGGTCCAGCGCCCGGTCGTAGTACCGCCGCTCGCGCTCGTCGCACAGCCCGGTCAGCCGCAGCCCGAGGCCGGTCGGCCCGAGCAGGCGGGCGTACCGGCCGACGTTCATCGCGCCGCCCATGGACACCACGCACACGCCCTCGGCCGCGAGGTCGCGTCCGCGCCGCTCGGCGAGCGTGTCCACCGCGGCGGCATCGCTCAGCCCTTCGAGGAGCACCGCGCCGCGCACGCGCAGCCGCCCGGCCAGCTCGCGCACCGGCTCGCCGGGGCCACCCGCGGCCCACTCGGTGACCGCCTCGTGGAACGCCTTCATGCCCGCCGTGTCCGTCGTCTCCGTCACGTGCCCAATCCTCCGGTACATCGAGCCCTTGTGACGGTTGAGCGGCGGGATCCGGGGGCTGAGGCCCCCGGCGGGTCAGCCCGCCGCCGGCTCCGTCAGATGCCGCCACGTCCGCACCAGCTGACTGAACTCCTTGACCTGGACGAGGACATGCTCGCGCGCGGCGTCCTCCGCCCGGTCGGCCGCCCCCGCGGCTATCGCGTCGGCGATCGCCCGGTGTTCGGCCAGGGAGCGCCGCATCCGGTCCGGCACCCGCAACTGCAGCCGCCGGTACGGCTGGAGGGCCCGCTTGAGGGCGTGGGCCTGCTGGCGCAGGTATTCGTTGCCGCACGAGTCGTAGACGATCGCGTGGAAGCGGGCGTTGGCGTAGTAGTAGGGGTCCGCGTCGCCCGCGTGCGCGTGCTGCTCGCACTCCCGCAGCGCGCCCTCCAGCTCCCCGAGTGCCTCGCGCTCGATGCGGCGCGCGGACAGCCGTGCCGCCATCCCCTCCAGCTCGGCCATGACCTCGAAGCGCTCAGCCAGCTCGGACACGCTCAGCTCGGTGACGTACGTGCCCTGCTTCGGCCGGATCTGCACGAGACCGGACCGCTCGAGAGCCTGCAGCGCCTCGCGCACCGGCGTGCGCGAGCAGCCGAACTCGCGCTCCAGCTCCGCCGGGTCGAGGCGCTCGCCCGGCCGGTACCGGCCGTCCACGACCGCGTTCTCCAGGGCATCACGCACGCGCCTGGCCTCAGGGACTCGAGCCATCTCCACCTCCGATTGCCCAGATTATCGGCCCGCTCCAGGGGGTGGCGCGGGTGCTTCCGTTCATCTACGGTGCGCTTGTTATATACATCACGACCCACGATGCATATCAAGCGTCGGGGTGGAACGTGGAGAGGAGCGGAGATGGAACGGCACGACGGCTGGCTGCTTTCCGACCTGTACCGGGCCCTCGGGGCGCGGCGCACCGGCCGCCCGGAGCCCGAGACCCCGCTCGACCAGCTGCTCGCGGCCTGCGAAGTCCTGATGAGCGACGTCGGCGAGGCCTCCATGCGCGCCGTCGCCGCCCGTGCCCTCACCGCGTACGACGCGCTCGACGACGCGGGCCGGACCGCGTTCTTCGCCCACATCACCAAGACCTACGACGCCGACGCCGACCAGGTCCGCGCCGCATACCGCCGCTGGGAGGAGGCCCGCGCCACCGGCTCCCAGGGAGAGGCGGAACTCGTCGGCCTCTTCGACGTCGTCGAACCGGCCCGCCAGCAGCTCCTGCGCCGCATGAACCACGCGCCGGACGCCACCCTCGCCCTGGTCCACATGCGCGCCGACCTGCGCCGCCTGCTGCCCGCCCACCCCGAACTGCGGCCCCTGGACCACGACTTCCACCACCTGCTCACGTCCTGGTTCAACCGCGGCTTCCTGCGCATGCAGGAGGTCACCGTGGACTCGCCGCCCGAGCTGCACCACCATCTGCTGCGCGGCGAGCGGGTGCACCCGATGGCGTCCGAGGCCGAACTGCGGCGCCGCATCGAGCCCGAGGACCGCCGCGTCTACGCCTTCTTCCACCCGGCCACCGGCGACGTACCCCTGATCTTCGTCGAGGTCGCCCTCGTCCGCGGGCTGCCCGACAGCATCGCCCCGCTGCTCGACCCGGGTCCCGCGCTGAGCCCCGCGCACGCGGACACGGCGGCGCTCTACTCCATCAACAACGCGCTCGACGGACTCGCCGGAGTCTCCTTCGGCAGCTTCCTCATCAAGCAGGTCATCGAGCAGGTCGGCGAACAGCTCCCGCACCTGACGCAGTTCGCGACGCTGTCGCCGATCCCCGGCTTCCGGGCGTGGCTGGACGGGCGGGCCGCGAGCGAACCCCAACTGGGCGCCCTGGTAGCGGAGTTGGGGGAGTTGGGTGCACACCCCGGGACGGC
Source organism: Streptomyces sp. NPDC051684 (assembly GCF_044453445.1). Taxonomy (NCBI): domain Bacteria; kingdom Bacillati; phylum Actinomycetota; class Actinomycetes; order Kitasatosporales; family Streptomycetaceae; genus Streptomyces; species Streptomyces sp. NPDC051684. The sequence continues at coordinate 50,510 of NZ_JBITCS010000015.1, forward strand.
GGACATCGAGCGCATCCAGCCTCGTCTCCTGGACGCCCTCACCCGCTACGTCACCGTCGAACGGCGCCCCGACGGCCGCCCCCTCGACCCGGTCGCCCGATTCCATCTGGGCAACGGGGCCGCGGCATGGCAACTCGACTGGCCCGCCAACCAGTCGCGCGAAGCCTGGGAGCAGTCCTACGGGGCGATGATCAACTACCGCTACGAACCAGAGCAGTTGGAGCGCCGCCACGAGGAGTTCGTGCGCCGCAGGACCGTCGCGATCGGCGGGCCGCTCAAGAACAAGAAAGGAACCACCCCCATGGGAACCACCCCGGCGGAGCCCTTCAGGACCATTCACCGGTCCTTCGTCGAGCAGGCCGAACTCCGCCCGGACAAGGTGCTCTTCGGGCTGCCCGACGGGCGGTCCGTGACCTACCGCGAGACCGAGGACCTCGTGCGGCGCATCGCCGCGCGCCTCGTCGCCGACGGTGTGACCCCGGGCGACCGCGTCGCCATGCAGGTCGACAAGTCCGTGGAGGCCATCGCCCTGTACCTGGCGACGCTGCGGATCGGCGGCGTGTTCCTGCCGCTCAACACCGCCTACACCGGCGCCGAGATCGACTACTTCGTCGGCGACGCCGAGCCCCGCGTCCTGGTCTGCCCGCCCGAGCGCCGCGCCGACCACGCCCACCGCGAGGGCCCGGACCTCGTCGTCGAGACTCTCGGCACCGCGGGCGACGGCAGCCTCCTCGAAGGCGACGCCCACCACGACGACGTGTACGAGGCCGCGGCGGGCGACCCGGCCGCCATCCTCTACACCTCCGGCACCACCGGCCGCTCCAAGGGCGCGATCCTCACGCACGAGAACCTCGCGTCCAACTGTGCGGCGCTCATCGACAGTTGGCGGTTCACGTCCGACGACCGGCTGATCCACGCCCTGCCGATCTTCCACGTGCACGGCCTCTTCGTCGCCGCGAACATGGTGCTCGCCTCGGGTGCCTCCATGTTCTACCTGCCGAAGTTCGACGCCGACGCCATCGCGGAGCTGCTGCCGCGGGCCACCGTGCTCATGGGCGTGCCCACCTTCTACACACGCCTGCTCAAGCACGAGAAGGTCACCCCGGAGACCTGCGGCTCGATGCGCCTGTTCGTCTCCGGCTCCGCGCCGCTGCTCGCCAGCGACCACGAGGCGTTCGAGGCCCGCACCGGACACGCCATCCTCGAGCGCTACGGCATGACCGAGACGGGGATGAACACCACCAACCCGTACGAGGGCGGCCCCCGCAAGCCCGGCACCGTCGGCAAGGCGCTGCCCGGCACGGAGATCCGCGTGGTGGACGCCGAGACCGGCAAGCCGCTGCCCGACGGCGAGGTCGGCAGCGTCGAGGTCCGCGGCCCCAACGTCTTCGCCGGCTACTGGCGGATGCCCGAGAAGACCGCCGCCGAGTTCCGCGAGGACGGCTTCTTCATCACCGGTGACCTCGGCCTCATCGACGGGGACGGCTACCTCTGCATCTCCGGGCGCGGCAAGGACCTGATCATCTCGGGCGGCTACAACGTCTACCCGAAGGAGATCGAGACGCTCCTCGACGCCCACCCCACGGTCCTCGAGTCCGCCGTGATCGGCGTCCCGCACCCGGACTTCGGCGAGACGGTCGTCGCCGTGGTGGTCGCCGCACCGGGCCAGGAGCCCAAGGAGCGCGAGCTCATCGACTCCATCTTCGCCGACCTCGCACGCTTCAAGCACCCGCGCGCCGTGCGCGTCGTGGACTCGCTGCCCCGCAACGTCATGGGAAAGGTCCAGAAGGCCGAACTGCGCAAGACCTACGCGGACTTGTTCGCGACGGCCTGACCCCTTACCCGTACCCGCTGTCCGTCCCTGCTCTTTCGTTCCACCCCCCACGTTCTTGCTTACCAATCAACCGGTCTCTCAATGTGGAGAAGACGATGGTCCTCTATGGAGTGGCAGCGCTGGCGGTGTGCATGCTCACGGGCACGCTCGTCGGTGAATACCTGGGCGAGGCGCTCGGCGTCGACGCCAATGTCGGCGGCGTCGGCTTCGCCATGATCATGCTTGTGTTCGCGACCCACTGGCTGCGCCAGAAGGGGAAGTTCCCCCAGGCGAGCGAACAGGGCGTGCTCTTCTGGAGCGCGATGTACATCCCCATCGTCATCGCGATGGCATCGACGCAGAACGTGTACAAGGCCGTCACGGGCGGGCCGATGGCCCTGCTCGCCGGTCTGCTCGCGCTCGTCGCGGGCCTCGCCCTGGTGCCGGTGATCGGGCGGATCGGAGGGCGCGGGGAGCCGCTGCCTCCGTTGACCGAGGGGACGTCCGAAGCCGAGTCGGCCACCGCCGAGCAGGGGGTCTGACGTGGATACCTTCCTCTCCGTCTGCAAGGACAACGGCCTCATAGTCGCCTTCGCCCTCGTCGGCACGCTGATGCTGGTCTCGGCCTGGGTGTCCAAGAAGCTGACCCGGGGGCGGCTGCAGGGCTCCGCCATCGCCATCGTGCTCGGTCTCGCGCTCGCCTACTGGGGCGGCTCGGCGACCGGGGGAGAGGCGGGGATCGCCGACGTCGCCGCACTGTCCGGGATGAGCCTGATGGGCGGGGCGATGCTCCGTGACTTCGCGATCGTCTCCACCGCGTACGGCGTGGACCTGAAGGAGATCAAGGGGGCGGGCCCCGCCGGGGCCCTGTCGATCCTGCTGGGCGTCGTCGTCTCCTTCGTCGCGGGCGCGCTCATAGCCGCGCTGTTCGGCTACCGGGACGCGGCCTCGCTCGCGACCATCGGCGCGGGCGCCGCCACGTACATCGTGGGTCCCGTCACGGGCACGGCGGTGGGCGCGAGTTCGGACGTGATCGCGCTGTCGGTCGCCGCGGGTCTGGTCAAGTCCGTGGTGGTGATGGTGGGTACGCCGTTCGCCGCGCGCCTGATCGGCCTGAACAACGCCAAGTCGGCGATGGCCTTCGGCGGTCTGCTCGGCACCACCTCCGGCGTCGCGGGCGGCCTCGCGGCCACCGACAAGCGTCTGGTCCCGTACGGGGCGATGACGGCGACCTTCTACACGGGGGTCGGCTGCCTCCTCGGCCCCTCAGTGTTCTACGTGTCGCTGCGGGCGCTCGTCGGCGGCTGACAGACACAGGGAAGGGGCCCGCACCGGGCCCCTTCCGCGTTCGTAGCACCGCACCATCCGCACTCCCGTTCACCGGAAGCAAAGGTCGTGCACATGCCTCGAATCCGTACGATCACGACAGCGGCGGCAGCCGTCCTCGCCCTTGCCGGAGGCGGCCTCGCCGGGGCCCCGCATCCCGCCGAGGCGAGAGCCCAACAGGGCGGCGGCCAGGCCTGGTTCACCTCCTGGGTCGCCTCGCAGCAGGACGCGGCGACACAGCCCCTGCGCGACCAGTCCGTGCGCACCGTCACCCACCTCAGCCAGGGCGGGGACGGCGTCCGCGTCCGCATCCAGAACACCTTCGGCAAAACGCCCCTGGAGATCGGCGGCGCCTCCGTGGGCCTGAGCGGCGACGGGGCAGCCATCGAGGGAGACACCCACCCCGTCCGCTTTGACGGGAAGACCCACGTCACCGTCCCCGCGGGCGGCGAGGTGTGGAGCGATCCCGCCAAGCTCGCCACGGCGGCCCAGGACGACGTGGCCGTCTCGCTCGCGCTCAAGGGTACGGCCACCCCCGGTCAGCACCGCACCGCGCTGCGCACCAACTACCTCACGCCCGAGGGCACCGGCGACCACACGGCGGACACGAGCGACGCCGCGTACAGCAAGACCGTCGACGCCACCTACCTGGTCAGCGCGGTCGACGTGCGCAACCCGCGCCTCAAGGGCACCTCGGTCGCCTACGGCAGCTCGGTCGTGGACGGCGTCGGCAGCACCAACTGCGGCCCCGGCTGCACCGAGACAGGCACCAACCGCCGCTGGACGGACGAGCTGGCACGCCGCGTGCACACCGAACTGCCGCGCACGGAGCAGGTCGCGGTCGCCAACGCGGGGATCAGCGGCACGACGAGCGCGGCCGACTGCCCCGGCACCCCGTCGAACGTCCAGGGCCTCGATGCCGCAACCCGCCTCAAGAGGGACGTCCTCGCCCTGCACGGCGTCACCTCGGTCCTGTACTACTACGGCACCAACGACCTCGCCTTCGGCTGCGACGGCAAGCGGATCCTGGCCGGCTACCAGAAGGTCTTCAAGGAACTCCGCGACGCCGGCATCAAGATCTACGTCACGCCGATCACGCCGCGCCCCGGCTACAGCGACCGCAACAACCTCGACCGCCACACGGTCAACCTCTTTACGAAGAAGGCGAGTTCGTGCGACGGAACCTGTGACGGCGTCATGGACTTCGACGAGGTCCTGAAGGACCCGCTGCACCCCAACAGCATCCTGCCCTCGTACGACAACGGGGACGGCATCCACGCGAACATCGCCGGGCAGCAGGCGATCGCCGACTCGATCTCGCTGCGGATGCTCACGGCCGGGGCGGGCGCGGGCGGCGGGGCCGTGGCCCGGTAACCGAAGGGCGACGTACATTTGCCTAAAGGTATTAGGTAGGTGCAGAATCATTTTCGGTAAGAGAGACGGGGGCCGAGGGAGAGGACGTACGGTCATGGCACGTGCCGGACTGACCACGGAGCGGCTGGCCCGGGCCGGTGCCGAGCTCGCGGACGAGGTCGGCTTCGAGCAGGTCACCGTCTCGGCCCTCGCCCGCCGGTTCGACGTCAAGGTCGCGAGCCTGTACTCGCACGTCAAGAGCTCGCACGACCTCAAGACGCGGATCGCCCTGATCGGCCTGCAAGAGCTCGCCGACCGGGCCGCCGACGCCCTCGCGGGGCGGTCCGGCAAGGACGCGCTCACCGCCCTCGGCAACGTCTACCGCGACTACGCCCGCGAACACCCGGGCCGCTACGCCGCCGCCCAGTACCGACTCGATCCGGAGACGGCGGCGGCCAGCGCGGGCGTGCGGCACGCGCAGATGACGCGGGCCGTGCTGCGCGGCTACGACCTCACCGAGCCCGACCAGACCCACGCCGTCCGGCTCCTCGGCAGCGTCTTCCACGGCTACGTCAGTCTCGAAGCGGCCGGCGGATTCAGTCACAGCGCACCCGACTCGGGCGAGAGCTGGGCGCGGAGCCTGGAAGCCCTCGACGCGCTGCTGCGCAACTGGCCCGTGCAGTCCTGAGGCACCGGGTCCCTGGGGCCCCCGGTCGCCGCCTGAGCCATCCACATCCGGGCCATCTACACGCGGGCCATCCACACCCGAGTCATCCACACCCGGGTCATCCACCCTCGATCAACAGATTGACGTCACCATGCACACCTCCGACTCCGTCCACCCATTGACCGCCACGCCGCTGACGGACGACCTCGTCCACGGTGCGATCGACATTGAGCGCACCACTCGCGGTCTCCTCCCGCACCGCCTCCCCGCCTGGGCCCGCGCCCAGAACACGGACGGCCAACTGACCATGGCCGAGTCCCAGCCCTCCGGCGTCCGCCTCGCCTTTCGCACCCGCGCCACCGCCGTCGAACTCGACACGGTGCCGACCAAGCGCGTCTACGTAGGCGTGCCGCCGCGCCCCGACGGCCTGTACGACCTGCTGGTCGACGGCCGGCTCGCCGCACAGGGCAGCGTGAGCGGCGGCGACACCCTGACCATCGACATGTCCAAGGGCACCTTCGAGCACGCGGCCGGACAGCCCGGCACGCTCCGCTTCGACGGCCTGCCCGACGCCCCCAAGACCGTCGAGATCTGGCTGCCGCACAACGAGACCACCGAGCTCGTCGCCCTGCGCACGGACGCGCCGGTGGAGCCCGCCGCGCCCCTCGGGGCGTCCGGCCGCAAGGTGTGGCTGCACCACGGCAGCTCCATCAGTCACGGCTCCGAGGCCGCGAGCCCGACCACGACCTGGCCCGCGCTCGCCGCGTCGCTCGGCGGCGTCGACCTGATCAACCTGGGCTTCGGCGGCGGCGCCCTGCTCGACCCGTTCACCGCGCGCACCCTGCGCGGCACCCCGGCCGACCTGATCAGCGTCAAGATGGGGATCAACCTCGCCAACGCCGACCTGATGCGCATGCGGGCCTTCACCCCCGCCGTCCACGGCTTCCTCGACACCATCCGCGAGGGGCACCCGACCACCCCGCTCCTCGTCGTGTCGCCGATCCTGTGCCCGATCCACGAGAAGACGCCGGGCCCCGGCGCCCCCGACTTCAGCAGCATCGCCAGTGGGCAGCTGCGCTTCGTCGCCATGGGGGACCCGGCGGAGGCCGCGCAGGGCAAGCTCACCCTCGAATCCATCCGCGAGGAGCTGGCCCGCATCGTCGCCCAGCGCGCGGCCGACGACCCGCACCTGCACTACCTCGACGGCCGCGAGCTGTACGGCGAGGCGGACCACGAGGAGCTCCCGCTGCCCGACTCCCTGCACCCCGACGCCGAGGCCCACCGCCGCATCGGCGAGCGCTTCGCGGACCTCGGGATCGGCCCCCTGATCGATCACCCGAATGGGCGGGTTACCATTTGAGCGCCGCCTAGCTCGAAAGAGACGCACGTGACTGTCAACGACGACTCGTTCACCAACTGGAAGCACCGCGAGGAGACCGCGGAGGCAATGATCCCGATCATCGGGAAGCTGCACCGCGAGCGGGACGTGAACGTCCTGCTGCACAGCCGCTCCTTGGTGAACAAGTCGGTGGTCAGCCTGCTCAAGGCCCACCGATTCGCCCGCCAGATCGCCGGCGAGGAGCTCTCGGTCACCGAGACGATGCCCTTCCTGAAGGCCCTCGCCGAGCTCGACCTCGGGCCCTCCCAGATCGACCTCGGCATCCTCGCCATGACGTACAAGACCGATGACCGGGGCTTGAGCGTCGAGGAGTTCACCGCCGAGGCCGTCGCCGGCGCGACCGGTGCCCTGAAGCTGGAGCGCGGTGCAGGCCGTGACGTCGTCCTCTACGGCTTCGGCCGCATCGGCCGCCTCGTCGCCCGTCTGCTCATCGAGAAGGCGGGGTCCGGCAACGGTCTGCGCCTGCGCGCCATCGTGGTGCGCGGCGGCGGTGAGCAGGACCTCGTGAAGCGGGCCTCGCTGCTGCGCCGCGACTCGATCCACGGCCAGTTCCAGGGCACGATCACCGTTGACGAGGCGAACAGCACGATCAACGCCAACGGCAACGCGATCAAGGTGATCTACGCCAACGACCCGTCCGAGGTCGACTACACGGCGTACGGCATCAAGGACGCCATCCTGATCGACAACACCGGCAAGTGGCGGGACCGCGAGGGCCTGTCGACGCACCTGCGTCCCGGCATCGACAAGGTCGTCCTCACCGCCCCCGGCAAGGGTGACGTGCCGAACATCGTGCACGGCGTCAACCACGACATGATCAAGCCGGACGAGCAGATCCTGTCCTGCGCCTCCTGCACCACGAACGCGATCGTGCCGCCGCTCAAGGCGATGGCCGACGAGTACGGCGTGGAACGCGGTCACGTGGAGACCGTCCACTCGTTCACGAACGACCAGAACCTGCTGGACAACTACCACAAGGCCGACCGTCGCGGCCGCTCCGCGCCGCTCAACATGGTCATCACGGAGACTGGCGCCGCCTCCGCCGTCGCGAAGGCCCTGCCGGACCTCAAGGCGCCGATCACCGGCTCCTCGATCCGTGTGCCCGTCCCGGACGTCTCGATCGCGATCCTGAGCCTGCGGCTCGGCCGCGAGACCACCCGCGACGAGGTCCTCGACCACCTGCGCGACGTCTCGCTGAACTCGCCGCTGCGCCGCCAGATCGACTTCACGGACTCGCCGGACGCGGTCTCCAGCGACTTCCTCGGCTCCCGGCACGCGTCGATCGTCGACGCGGGCGCGACCAAGGTCGACGGCGACAACGCGATCCTCTACCTCTGGTACGACAACGAGTTCGGCTACTCGTGCCAGGTGATCCGCGTCGTCCAGCACGTCTCCGGTGTCGAGTACCCGACGTTCCCGGCTCCCACCGCCTGACGTACGCCACATGTCCCGAGGCCGGTCCCGCTTCCTGCGGGGCCGGCCTCGCGGCACTTGACGGGATGATCAACTGGGGCGCAGGATGGGGCGCATGTTCATGCATCGTGCCCACGCCCTCGGAACGGCCTCCGTGCCGGACCGATGTGGTTGCGCGCGCAGCGGCTTGTAGCGGGCTTGCAGACCCCTCGCCGAACTTCCCCGTACGTCCCGTAACAGCCGTCGCCTTGTAGGGCGTCGGCCACGCACGTGCGGATCCCCTCGCGTTCAGCGCGTTCCCCTCGTCACCGCGTGCCTGTGGAGGCTCCCCTTGTCCGTGACCGAAATGCCCCCTTCCTCGATGCTGCGCCCCGCCCGCATCCCCGCCGACGGCCTCTACGAGGGGCGCCGCGTCCTGCGCCGCACCCCCGACGGCTGGCAGGACCGCCCCTACGAGCTGTTCGCCCTCACACCGCAGGGCGCCACCATCGGCGCCGAGATCAGCGGCATCGACCTGAACGAGCCCCTCTCCCCGGAGTTGCGCGAGGAGCTGAACCGGGCCCTGCTCGAATGGAAGGTCCTCTTCTTCCGCGCCCAGAACCTGTCCAGCGAGGCGCAGCGCGAATTCGCTCGCAACTGGGGCGAGTTGGAGACCAACCCGCTCCTGGAGCGCGGCGACAGCGAGGACGTCGTCCGCTTCGACAAGGGCGCGGGTGGTGTCCCCAGCTACGAGAACGTGTGGCACACCGACGTCACCTTCCGCGAACGCCCCGCCCTTGGAGCCGTGTTGCAGCTGCGCGAGGTCCCGCCGTTCGGCGGCGACACCATGTGGGCCGACATGGCGGCCGCGTACGACAACCTGTCCGACGAGGTGAAGGCGCGCATCGAGGGCGCCGAGGCCGAGCACGACTTCCTGCCCGGCTTCCGCCGCTTCTACGGTCCCGAACGGCTCGCCCCGATGCAGGAGTTGTTCCCGCAGGTCACCCACCCGGTCGTGCGCCGCCACCCCGAGACGGGGCGCAAGATGCTCTTCGTGAACACCTCCTTCACCACCCGGATCCTCGGCATGGAGCGCGCCGAGAGCGACCGGCTGCTGCGGCTGCTGTACCAGCAGGCCCATGTGCCGGAGTTCCAGGTCCGGTTCCGCTGGCAGCCGGGCGACATCGCGTTCTGGGACAACCGTGCCACCCAGCACTACGCGGTGGCCGACTACGGCGACGCCCGCCGGGTCGCCGAACGCGTCGCCATCGCGGGCGACCGCCCCTTCTAGCCCCTCAGGACGCGGGTGCGGCGGCCCGAAATCCCTCTCCCCGGCGAGGCGTTGACCGGGCCGCCCCTCGATACTGGCCCGGCAGTACCCCCTGCGCAGGACCAGGCCACGAGGAGCTGCACCATGCGTCTGCCGCGCCGCACCGGCTTGTACCTCGTCGACGGGGCTCTGGCCGCCCTCGTCCTGTTCGCCGTGTCCCTGCAGTTCCTGTTCCCCGACGAGGGCGGCGATCCGCTGTCCTGGCAGGGCTTCCTGCTGGGCGCGGCCACGGCGGTGCCGCTGATCTGGCGGCGTCGCGCGCCGCTCACCTGCGCGGTCGCGATCTCCTGCGCCACCCCGGCGATGGCGCTCTACCACGCGCCGCCGCCCGACGTCGTGTACGGCGGACTCGTCCTGCTCTACACGCTCGCCGCGTACGCGGAGCCGGTGCCGCGCCGCGTCATGCTCGTCGGCTGGGTGATCGGCGCGTCGGCGACGATGTCCATGAAGGAGCACGCCGAACCCTTCGAGTACGCCTTCCACCTGCTCAGCCTCCTGAGCGCCTACGGGTTCGGGCTCCTCGCCCGCACCCAGCGCGCGTACACCACCGCCCTGGAGGAGCGCGCCCGCGCCCTGGAGCGGGAGCGGGAGATCGACCGGGCCCGCGTGGTGGCCGGCGAACGCGCCAGGATCGCCCGCGACATGCACGACGTGGTCGGCCACGCGGTCAGCCTGATGGTCGTCCAGGCCGAGGCGGGCCCCGTCGTGGTGCGCAGCAACCCCGCGCGCGCCGAGGCGGCGTTCGACGCGATAGCGGGCGCGGGCCGCGAGGCGATGCAGCAACTGCGCCTGATCCTGGGTGTGTTGACCGACACAGGGGACGGTGGAAGGGGCCTCGAAGGCCCCGTCCCCGTCCTCGCCCGCCTCCCGGACCTGATCCGCCAGGTGTCCGGGACGACCGAGGTCGCTGTCACCCTGCGCACCACGGGCCGCCCCCGCCCCATCGGCGCCGAAACGGAGACCGCCGCGTACCGGATCGTCCAGGAAGCACTGACCAACACCGTCAAGCACGCGTACGCTGCCCGGGCGGACGTACAACTCGACTGGGGAGAGGCGGAGTTGGCGATCACCGTGACCGACGACGGAACCGGCTCCGGCCCGCCCGGAACCGGTGCGGGGCGCGGACTCGTCGGCATCGAGGAGCGCGCCGCGGCCTGCGGCGGCAGCGCGCACAGCGGCCCGGGCCCGCGAGGCGGATTCCGGGTGAGTGCCCGACTGCCCGCGGCGGCCCGGCAGGCCGCCGAAGGGGCGCCATGAGCATCCGCGTCGTCGTCGCCGACGACCAGGAACTGGTGCGCAGCGGCTTCACGATGATCCTCGACGCGCAGCCCGACATCGAGGTGGTCGCCGAGGCGGCCGACGGCGCCGAGGCCGTCACCGCCGTGCGCCGGCACGCTCCGGACGTGCTCCTCCTCGACATCCGCATGCCGCACATGGACGGCATCGAAGCGGCCCGCCGCGTCTGCGAACAGTCCAGCTGCCGGGTCGTCATGCTGACGACGTTCGACCTCGACGAGTATGTCTACGAGGCGCTGTACGCGGGCGCGTCCGGCTTCCTGCTCAAGGACGTACGCCGCGACGACCTCGTGCACGCGGTCCGTGTCGTGGCGGCGGGCGACTCGCTGCTCGCCCCGTCCGTGACCCGCCGCCTCGTCGCCGACATCACGCGGCGCAGGCCCAAGTCCCCGCAGCTGCCCGCCCTTTCGGACCTCACGGCGCGCGAGACGGAAACCCTGCGCCACCTCGCCCGCGGCCTCACCAATGCGGAGATCGCCGCGACGCTCCACGTCAGCGAACACACGGTCAAGACCCACGTCAGCAACGTCCTGAGCAAGCTGCATCTGCGCGACCGGGTGCAGGCGGTCATCTGCGCGTACGAGTCGGGGTTGGTGGCGCCGGGCTGAGCGGCGTCGGACATCAGTCGCCCCGGGAGAACTAGTCGCCCTGCGACCAGGCGGCGATCGGCAGGGACAGGTAGACGCCGACGTCGTCGAGCCCCGTCGCGGCGTGGATGGCCTCGTGGAGCGCGTCCACGCGTTCCTGACGGTCGGCCTCCCTGGTGGCGGTCCATTTCGACTTGATCTCGACGACCACCGCCAGGCCGCTGCGGTCCAGCGGGCCCAACGGCCGGAAGCGGATCTCGACGTCCCCGGGCTGCAGGTCCCCGTCGTACGGCTCCTCGGGGCACTCCACGGCCACGGACACCAGATGCGGCAGCACGGAACCGAGTTCGCGCAGTTGGGGTTCGGGCCCGGTGGGCGCGTGGGTCACTTCGACGAGCGGCATCCTCGAAACCTAGACGGAGCCGTCCCCTTGATCAATTTCCGGCGGGTCTCCCTCAGCCGATCAACGTCCGCTTCGGGCGCACCACGCAGAACTCGTTGCCCTCGGGATCGGCCAGTACCGTCCACGATTCGTCGCCGCGCTGCCCCACGTCCACCGGGCGCGCGCCGAGTCCGATGAGCCGGTCGATCTCGGCGTCCCGGTCCCCGGCGGCGCAGGTCGCAGCGCCGCAGCCCACAACCGGGCGAGGGTGGTCAGGTCGTGGGTGCCGATGGCGATGTGGTGCAGCGAGAGGGGGCACGTGCGCCAGCGTGTCCGGCGTGCGCGATCCCTGTCACTCACCCGCTCGACCCATGCCCGCCGCCCCGCCCCCCTCCCACGCGCGAGCCGCGAACCGCCCGTCCCGGCGATCCGCCCAACCCGCCGCACGACGACGCTGACGGTGACCCATCGGAACCCTCCGAGGAGGCGCCGTGCTCAGCGCACTCGCCCGGGCGGCGACCCGCCGCCCCCGCACCGTGATCCTCACCTGGCTCGCCCTGATCGTGCTCGGGTTCGGGCTCGGCACCGGCGTCTTCGGCCGGCTCTCGGACTCGGTCCCCGACGTGCCGGGCACCGAGTCCGACCGCACCGCGGAACTCCTCGACGACATCGACCCGCGCGGCGAGTCCCTCAGCGCCGTCGTCGAGGCTCCGCGCGTCGCCGATCCGGCGCTGCGCGGGCGCGTCGAACAGGCCGTCACCGACCTGCGCCGCATCCCGGGCGTCGCCGCCGTCCCCGACCCGTACGCCACGCAGGGCCTGGCCTCCGACGACGGCCGCGCGCTCATCGTGCCCGTCACCCTCAAGGGCGGTCTCGACGACGACGCGGAGGACGGGACCGTCGACGCCGTCGCCGACCGGGTCAAGGAGATCGACGGCGCCGACGTCCATGTCAGCGGCGGCCCGCTGCTCGGCCACCAGCTCGGCGAGCGGGCCCAGGAGGACGTCCAGCGCGCCGAGTTGATATCGCTTCCCGTCGTGCTGGGGCTGCTCCTGCTGATTTTCGGCGGGCTGCGCGCGGCCGGCCTTCCGCTGCTGGTGGCGGTGAGCGGCGTGGCGGGCGCCTTCCTCGCCCTGTTCGGCTTCAGCCAGGTCACCGAGATCTCCGTGTACGTGATCCAGGTGACGACCATGCTGGGGCTCGGCCTCGCCGTGGACTACGCGCTGCTGATGGTGATGCGGTTCCGGGAGGAACGCCGAACGAGCGCGGACGTCACCGAGGCCGTGCACCGCACCGTCGAACGCGCGTGCCGCACCATCCTGTTCTCCGGGCTCACCGTCGCCGTCAGCCTCAGCGGGCTGCTCGTCTTCCCGAGCCCGTTCCTGCGCAGCATGGGCCTGGCCGTGGCCGCCGTCGTGGTCGTCGACATGCTCGCCGCGCTGACGCTGCTGCCCGCGCTGCTCACCTGGTTCGGCGCGCGCATCGCCCCGGCCAAGCCGCGCGCACCCGGCACGGAGGGCCGCGTCTTCGCCCGCCTCGCCCGGTTCGCCGCCCGCCGGCCCGTCGCCGTGACGACGGTGAGCGTCCTGGCCCTGCTCACGCTCGCGTTGCCGGTCGCGAACCTGCGCATCGACATCGGCGACGCCCGCCAACTCCCCGCCTCCACCGAGGCACGGCAGCTGTACGACACCGTGCAGGCGCACTACCCGGCGGGCGTCGGCGTCGACCCGATCGTCGTCGTGGCACGCCCCGGCACGGACCCCGCCTTCGCGACCCGCGTCAAGGCCCTGGACGGCGTCGCCTCGTCCGAGACGCAGACCCTCGACGACGGTACGCGTGTCCTGCACGTCACTCCGGCCGGCTCGGTCGACGGAGCAACGGCCACCCAACTCGTCGAACAGGTACGGGAGGTGCGTGGCGACAACCCGGTGACCGTGGCGGGTGTCGCCGCCCGGCTCGTCGACTTCCGGCAGATGCTCGCCGACCGCGCCCCCTGGGCCGTGCTCACCGTGCTCGCCGGCATCCTGGCCCTGCTCTTCGCGTTCACCGGATCGCTCCTGATCCCGCTGCGCACGGTCCTCACCACCCTGCTCAGCCTGGGCGCCGCGCTCGGCGTGGTGGTCCTCGTCTTCCAGGACGGGCACGCCGCGTCCTGGCTCGGGGGAGAGGGCCTCGGCGCGCTCAGCCTGACCGCGCCGCCGCTCATCGTCGCCATCGCCTTCGGGCTCGCCATGGACTACGAGCTGTTCATCCTCGCCCGGATGCGCGAGTCGTGGCGCGCGTCCGGCGACGCGCAGGAGGCGGTGGTGGCGGGGCTGCGGCGCTCGGGCCGCGTCGTGAGCTGCGCGGCACTGCTCCTCGCCGTCGTTTTCGGCGCCTTCATGACGGGCGGCTTCGCCCCCATCCTGGAGATCGGCCTCGGCCTCACCCTGGCGGTCGTCATCGACGCGACGATCGTACGGATGCTGCTCGTACCGGCGTCGATGGCGCTGCTGGGCAGGCGCGCGTGGTGGGCGCCGCGGGCGCTGCGCAGGCTGCACGGGAGGATCGGCCTGCGGGAGGAGGAAGCGTCCCCGGCGGAACGCTTGGCGGCGCCGCGCCAGTAGCGGCGCCGACGGTGGCGGGATCGCTGCGGCGGCGTCCCCGGCCGCTCCTGCCACGGCCGCCGGCACCTCCGACGCGGGCACGGGCCTTGCGGAGGCCCGCCCGCCCGCGCCGGGGCATGAGGGAGCCCCGTCGCGACGGGGGAGACACGGCGGGGCCCAATCAAGCGGGTGCCCCGATCCGGGGCGGGTATGCACGGTCGGTTCCGGCTCGGCGCCGACCACGAAGGCCCCGGACGCGTGGTCCGGGGCCCTCGTAGGTCAGGCGGTCGAGCGCGTCGTCAGACGACGGCGATCGACCGGCCCGCCCACTCGGGCGCGGGCTCCGTCAGCTCGGTGAAGCGGTCGCGGATCGCGGCCGGGAACTCGGCCGCCTTCCCCGCCTCCTGGTCGACGTGGATCGCGAGCAGCTCGGTGGTCGCCACCGGGGCCGCGTTCGGGGCGGGCTCGCCCGCCTCGTCGTCGACCACGAACATCTCGTGCGTGAAGCGCGCCTTCTTCGACGCCGCACCCAACACCCGCGTACGGATGGCGAGATGGGCGGCCTCGGGGACGTCACGCAGATAGCGGATGTGCGACTCGACCGTGTAGAGCGAGCAGTGGGTGGACTCCCGGTACGTCGAGTCCAGGCCCGTCTCGATCATCATGGCGTCCGTGGCGTGACCGAAGGCCAGCACGTAGAACGCCTCGCTCATGTGCCCGTTGTAGTCGATCCACTCGGGGCGCACGGTGCGGTGCAGAAGGGGCAGTGCGGTGGTTGCGGTACTCATCGCGGGTCCGCCTTCCCGTTACCGGCCCCGTTCAACCTGCCCGTCGCGCGCAGCACGTCGATGACGCCCTGGTCGCGCTCGGCGACGAGGTCGGCGATGGAACGCCCGTCCGCGGCGACGTCGCAGCCCGCGACCACGGAGTCGTACAGCTGCTTGTCGAGCTCCGGGGCCTCGAGGCGCGTCCACGGCGACTTCAGGGAGGGGCCGAAGTGGTCGAGCATGTGTGCCATGCCGCCCTCGCCGCCCGCGAGCGCGAACGTCAGCATCGGGCCCATGAAGGCCCAGCGCAGGCCGGGGCCCTCGGTGATCGAGTCGTCGATCTCCTTCACCGTGGCCTCGCCGTTGGCGACCATGTGCAGCGCCTCGCGCCACAGGGCCTCCTGCAGACGGTTGGCGATGAAGCCCGGCACCTCGCGGTCCATGGTGATGACCGACTTGCCCGCGACCTCGTAGAAGCGGGAGGCCCAGGCACTGGCGTCCGCGTCGGTCTTCTCGCCGCCGACGACCTCGACGAGCGGGATCAGGTACGGCGGGTTGAACGGGTGGCCGACGACCAGGCGCGCGGGGTTCGCGGCGGTGGTCTGCATGTCGGTCATCGGGTAGCCGGAGGTCGACGAGGCGATGACGACGCCCTCCGGGGCCGCCGCGTCCAGGCGGGCCAGCAGGTCGCGCTTGAGGTCGAGGTCCTCGGGGGCGCTCTCCTGCACGAACTCGGCGTCGGCGACGGCCTCTTCGAGGGTCGGGGCGACGGTGAGACGGTCGCGCGAGGCGCCGTCGGCGAGGCCCATCTCGGTGAGCGCGGGCCAGGCGGCGTCGACCAGGCGGCGCAGCTTCTGCTCGGCGTCGGGGGCGGGGTCCCAGGCCTTCACGTCGTAGCCGCGGGCGAGGAAGTGGGCGACCCAGCCGCCGCCGATGACGCCGGCTCCGACGCAGGCGACCCGGCGGACGTCCTCGGGAGCGGTGAGGGGGGAGGTCATGAGGGTGGTGTTGCCTTCCGGTGGTGCGGGTGTGGTGGGGGTGCGGGTGCGCGGGAGGTCAGGAGCGCGGCTTGAGGCCGAGCGTCGCGCGGGCCTCGTCCGGCGTCGCGACGCGCGAGCCGAGGGACTCCGTGATGGTCACGGCGCGCTCGACGAGCTGCGCGTTGGTCGCCTTGTTGCCCTTGCCGAGGTAGAGGTTGTCCTCCAGGCCGACGCGAGCGTGCCCGCCGAGCAGGATCGACTGCGCCACCCACGGCATCTGCATGCGGCCGAGCGCGAAGCTGGCGAACTGGGCGCCCTCCGGCAGCATGTTGACCATCGACTGCAGGACACCCGGGTCGGCCGGGGCGCCCCACGGGATGCCCATGCACAGCTGGAAGACGGTCGGATCGTCGAGCAGGCCCTCGGCGAGGAGCTGCTTGGCGAACCACAGCTGGCCGGTGTCGAAGATCTCCAACTCGGGCCGCACGCCCAGTTCCTGGATGCGCTTGGCGCCCTGGCGCAGCATGTCGGGCGTCGACACGTACAGGTTCGAGCCGTCGCCGAAGTTCAGCGAGCCGCAGTCGAGCGTGCAGATGTCGGGCAGCAGCTCCTCGACGTGCGGCAGCCGGTCGAGGCCGCTGACGAGGTCGGTGCCGGGCAGGTGGTTGAGCGGCTCGTTCGGGTCGATCACCAGGTCGCCGCCCATACCGGCGGTCAGGTTGATGACGACGTCGGTGCCGGTCTCCTTGATCCGCTCGACGACCTCGCGGTACAGCTTCGTGTCGCGCGAGGGGGCACCGGTCTCGGGGTCCCGTACGTGGATGTGCACGACGGCGGCACCCGCGTCGGCCGCCTCGACGGCGTTCTTGGCGATCTGCTCCGGAGTGACGGGCACGTGCGGGCTGCGCCGCACGGTGTCGCCTGCGCCGGTGAGAGCGGCGGTGATGATGACGTTTTCGTTGGGCATGGGGGGACCTCCCTGTATCTGGCCGCCTGCGGCGGGTGTGCAAATCAATCGGTCGGGCCGATCAAGCGGGTGGGCATTTCAAGCCCCTGCGGCGATTGAGCAGCGGGGTCCGGGGCGGAGACCCGAGTCGTCGGCTACGGGTTCGTGATCACGGTGTCGACGTAGGACAGCAGCGCAGCGTGCATCGCGTCGGCGGCCGACCCGAACGACTCCCGGCTCACCGAAAGGACCTGCGTGGCGAGCCCGTCGATCAGCGCGGTCAGCGCATACGCCGCTGCGGCGGGATCGAGCGACGACCGGAACACACCCTGCTCGACCCCCCGACGGAGGACGTCCGCCACGGTCTCCCGCCACTGCCGGTAGTACTCGGTGTGCAGCCGCCCCACCGTCGTGGAGCGCGCCGCCTCGGCCCACAGGTCGAGCCACACCTTCCACTGGCGCCGCTGCTGGTCGGTGCGCGGCGTCTGCAACTCGATGAGCTGGCGCAGCTCCGCCGCGGCGTCGTCCGCCTCCGCGAGGTGGGCGGCGCGGCGCGCCGTGTCCTCGTCCATGCACCAGCGCACCGCGGCCTCCAGGAGGTCGGCGCGGCCGGGGAAGTGGTAGTGGATCGCGGCGGTGCTGGTGGCGCAGGCGCGGGCGATGTCGGAGACCCGCACCGCATGGAAGCCGTGCTCGGCGACCAGGCGGACCGTCTCCTGGACGATCTGCAGCGGCCGCCCGCCCTCCACGGGAGCGGGCGCCTCGGCCTCGGCCTCCTGGGGGCGTGCGCCGAGCAGCCAGCCCGGGTCGACGCGTGCCTCGTCGGCGATCCGCGCCAGCTCGGCCACCGTGAACCGGCGGGTGCCGCTCAGCGAGCGGGAGAGCTTCGACGGGTCCATGACGATGCGGCGCGCGAACTCGCGCTGGCTGACACCGGCCGCCGTGATGACCTCACGGACGCGGGCGGCGGTGTCGGCAGGGGTTGCCTCGTTGCTGGATTCCACGGGGCAAGACCTTAACCGGGCGTTGAGAAGAACACAACACGCACGCTCTCGATCCCCGGAAAATGCTGGCTATTGAGCCTCTGACTTGCTCATCAGTCACCATCGCAATACGAGGGGTGGTGCCCGTCGGCCCCGAGGGTGGTGCGGCCCGCACCCGCGGGTTCCACCGAAGACTCCGCTGTGAATCGTGTCAACACCCTTGCCCGCAAGGGGAGTTGACCCCATAGGGTGCGGGCTCTACGTTCCCGCTGAGCACCAGGGCTCCCAGGGGGATACCCATGCGTTGCACGCGTCGCACACTCACCGCCGTCGCCGCCATGCTGCTGCTCGCCGCCACCGCCGCCTGTGGCTCGGACAGCCCGAAGTCCGATGCCACCGGCGAGGGCGGCATCACGAAGCTCAAGATCGGGATCATCCCGATCGTCGATGTCGCACCCCTGTATCTCGGGCAGAAGAAGGGCTTCTACAAGGAGCAGGGCCTCAGCCTGGCCATGACCATGGCGCAGGGCGGCGCGGCCATCGTGCCGGGCGTGGTCAGCGGCCAGTTCCAGTTCGGCTTCTCGAACTCCACCTCGCTGATGGTCGCCCAGTCCAAGGGTGTGCCCGTCGAGGGCGTCGTCAACGGCGTCGGCTCGACCGGCAAGCAGGGCGCGGACTTCGGCGCCGTGGTCGTGAACAAGGACAGCCCGATCAAGTCCGCCAAGGATCTTGAGGGCAAGAAGGTCGCCGTCAACACGCTCAAGAACATCAACGACACCACGGTCCGGGAGTCCGTCCGCAAGGACGGCGGCGACCCCTCCAAGGTGAAGTTCGTCGAGCTCGCCTTCGACCAGATGCCCGCCGCCCTCGACAAGGGGCAGGTCGACGCGGCGCAGGTCGTGGAGCCGGCCACCGCCACCGTCAAGGCGCAGGGCGGCCGCGTGATCGCCTCCAACTACGTCGACACGGCGCGCAAGCTGACCGTCGCGATGTACTTCTCGTCGAGTCAATACGTGGATCAACACCCCGACGTCGTCAAGAAGTTCAACGCCGCCACCCAGAAGTCCCTCACCTACGCCAACGGTCACCCCGAGGAAGCCCGGGACATCGTCCGCACGTACACGAAGATCCCGCAGGCGACCCTCGACAAGGTGACGCTCCCGGCCTGGCCCGCGCAGTGGAACCGCCCCTCGCTCGACACCCTCGCCAAGCTCGGCGACCGGGACGGCCTGTTCGCGAAGACCCCCGACCTGGACGCGCTGCTGCCGTGATCCCCGGCCTCCTGGGACTGCTCGCGTGCGCGGCACTGTGGGAGGCGGTGCCGCGCCTCGGCCTGGTCGACCCCGCCTTCCTGCCGCCCTTCACGACGACGTTGAACGCCCTGCGCGGCGAACTCACCGACGCCGCCTTCTGGGCGGCGCTCGGCGACACCCTCACCGGCTGGGCACTCGGCCTCGCCCTCGCCACCGCGGGCGGCGTGCTGACGGGCCTGGTCGTCGCCACGGTCCCGTACCTGCGCGCCCTGACCGCCTCGACCATCGAGTTCCTGCGCCCCATCCCGTCCGTGGCGCTCATCCCGCTCGCGATCCTCCTGTACGGCACGGAGCTGCGCTCGGTCCTGCTGCTCGTCGTCTACGCCGCGTTCTGGCAGGTCCTGGTGCAGGTGCTGTACGGGGTGCGGGACGTGGACCCGGTAGCCGAGGACACCGCGCGCGCCTTCGGCCTCGGCCCGTGGGCGCGCGTGCGGCACGTCGTGTGGCCGACGGCCCTGCCGTACGTGATGACGGGCGTACGGCTCGCCGCCGCGGTCGCGCTGATCCTCGCCATCACCGTCGAACTCGTCATCGGCGCACCGGGGTTGGGCCACCGGATCAACGTTGCGCAGAGTTCCCAGGCCGTCCCGGACATGTACGCGTTGATCCTCGTGACCGGCTGCCTCGGCGTATTGATCAACACTGGAGCGCGGTTCGTGGAACGCCGCGCCCTGTCCTGGCACCAGTCCGTACGGGCGGAGGCCCCCGCGTGAGCCGCGCCCTGCGCGCCCTGCGCGCCGCCGCGCTCGCCGTGGCCCTGCCGTGTGTCCTGATCGCGGTCTGGTGGTTCGCCTCCGACGCCAGCACCAGCTTCTACGCGCCGCCCCTGCGCACGATCCTGTCCCGCTTCGACGACACCTGGACCGCGGACCGGCTCCAGGACGACGTGCTGCCCAGCGTGCTGCGCCTGCTCGCTGGATACGCGGCCGCGGCCCTCGCGGGCGTGGCGCTCGGCGTCGTCATCGGCTCCTCGCGCCGCGCCCGCGCCGTGTGCGAGCCGGCCCTGGAGTTCCTGCGCGCGGTGCCGCCGCCGGTCCTCATCCCGGCCATCATGCTGTTCGCGGGCATCGGCGACACGATGAAGATCACCGTGATCGCCTCGGGCTGCGTCTGGCCGGTGCTGCTCAACACGGCCGCGGGCGTCCGCGCCGTGGACCCGGTAGCCGCCGAGACGGCCCGCTCGTACGGGATCGGGGGAGCGGCCCGGCTGCGGCACCTGGTGCTGCCCGCCGCGAGCCCGCAGATCTTCGCGGGCCTGCGCCAGGCCCTGTCCATCGGCGTCATCCTCATGGTCATCAGCGAGATGTACGCCTCCAGTAGCGGCCTTGGCTTCGCCGTCGTGGAGTTCCAACGCTCCTTCGCCGTACCGGAGATGTGGGCCGGGATCCTCGTACTCGGCCTGCTCGGGGTGGTGCTCGCGCTGCTGTTCCGGCTCGTCGAACGACGGGCGCTCGGCTGGTACCACGGGTCGCGCGGGGCGCGGCGGAAGGCGGGAGACGGTGGTGCTTGAGGTCACGGGACTGCGCAAGCTCTACGAGGGCTCGGGCCGGCAGGTGGAGGCGCTGCGCGATCTGACGTTCCACCTCGACACGGGCGAGCTGGTGTGCGTCGTCGGCCCCTCGGGCTGCGGCAAGACGACGCTCCTGAAATGCGTGGCCGGACTGCTGCGTCCGACGGAGGGCACGGTGAGCCTCGACGGCGCGCAGGTCACGGGCCCGCGCCCCGGCCTCGCCGTCGTCTTCCAGGAGTACGGGCGCAGCCTCTTCCCGTGGATGCGGATCGCGGAGAACGTCGAACTCCCGCTGCGGCAGCGCAAGTCGATCCCGAAATCGGAGCGCAGGGCGCGCGTGGCCGACTCGCTCGCGGCGGTCGGCCTCGCGGGCGTCCACCGCGCCTACCCCTGGGAGCTGTCCGGCGGCATGCAGCAACGCGTCGCCATCGCCCGCGCGTTGGCGTACGAACCGGAGGTGCTCCTGATGGACGAGCCCTTCGCGGCCGTCGACGCCCAGACCCGCGCGGACCTGGAGGACTTGGTGCGCGGGCTGTGGCGGGAGCGCGCGATGACGGTCCTGTTCGTCACGCACGACATCGACGAGGCGGTGTACCTGGGGGAGCGGGTGCTGGTCCTGAGCGCGTCGCCGACCGTGGTCCTGGAGGACGTGCCCGTCGAACTGCCGGTCCAGCGCGACCAGTTGACGACCCGGGCGGACGTGCGGTTCACGGAGCTGCGCAGCCGCGTCCTCGAACTGATCCGGGCGGGCCGTGGAGTGGGCGCGGGCGATGAGCCCTAGGGGCAGATCGCACAGGATAAGAGGTAACCCGCGGTTACGCTCCAGCGGGTGCTGCCGGGTTCCCCGCCCCACCCTCGGATGCCTTACCGTGTGGCCGTGGACAGTCAGGGTGAGCGGGCGGTTCGGCTGCCCCTGACCGGGGCCGCGGTCCTCGCCGCAGTATCGGGCGGGGCGGGCGCGTGGGCGTACGCGCGCAGCGGCGCGTCCGCGGGCGATCTCGTGCGGGACCTCGCGGTCGGCTGGGCGTACGCGGTCGCCGGCATCCTCGCCTGGCGGCGCAGGCCCGCCAACCACACCGGACGCCTGATGGTGCTCGAGGGCATCACCTGGTTCCTCGGCAACCTCCAGGGCACCGCGGTGCCCGCGCTCTTCGCCTTCGGCGCCTGGTGGGAGGCGCTGAACATGGCGGTCCTCCTGCACCTCATCCTGTCGTTCCCCGAAGGCCGCCTCACGACCGTCCTCACGCGCCGCCTCGTCCAGGTCACGTACGGGCTCGTCGCCATCGGCGGATTCGTGCGCACGCTCCTGTTCGACCCGGCGGCCCAGACCGGGGCGACGTACCTGGACTGCCGGGAGTGCGGGCCGAACCTGCTGCACGTGCCCGCCTGGGACGGCCTCTTCGGCCCGTTCGACGCGGCCTACCACGCGTCCGGCTGGGTGATCTCGGCGATCGCCGCCGTCGCGATCGTGCAGCGCTGGCGCAACGCGTCCGCTGCCCGCAGGCGCGCCCTGCTGCCCGCCTGGATCGGCATCGGCGTCGCCATCGTGTTCCTCATGTGGGACATGCTGTTCTACGTGGTGCCGTGGTTCGGCGGCGTCGGCTCGCTCGCCGAACAGGCCGTCTACCTGCTGTCCGACCTCGCCCAGGTCGCCGTCCCTTTCGCCTTCCTCGCGGGCCTGCTGCGCATGCGCCTGCAGCGCGCCGAGGTCAGCGGGCTCGTCATCGACATCGGCACCGACTCCGACCCGGCGCGCCTTCGCGAGGCGCTGGTGCGCGTCCTAGGCGACCCGACGCTGCGGCTCGGCCTGTGGGACGAGCGGCGTGGCGGGTACGTCGACGGCTCGGGCCGGGAGGTCGGCGCGGGCGGCTCGGGCCGCACCCAGGTCGCCGCCGGGGACGGCCGCCCGCTCGCCCTGCTGCGCCACGACCCGGCGCTCGACGAGGACCCCGAACTCCTGCAGTCCGTGGCGGCCGCCCTGCGGCTCGCCCTGGAGAACGTCTGGCTGCGCACGCGCGCGAAGGACGTCGCCACCCGCATCGTGCAGGCCGCGGACGCCGAGCGCGGCCGCCTGGAGCGCGATCTGCACGACGGCGCGCAGACCCGCCTGGTCTTCGCCCTGATGTCCGTGCGCCGCGTCCAGAAGGGCCTGGCGGACCACCCCGACCAGGCGCTGCGCGAGGCCGCCGACGAGGCGGAGACCAGCGTGCGGCACGCCATCGACGAACTGCGCGGCATCGCGCACGGTATCCATCCCGCCGTCCTGACTCGCGAAGGACTCGCCGCGGCGCTCAGCGAGCTGGCCGAGGAGGCCACCGTGCCGGTCGTCGTGGCGGCCGAGTCCCGCCGCTACGACCCGCTCGTGGAGTCCACCGCGTACTTCACCGTCTGCGAGGCCCTCACCAACGCGACCAAGCACGCCGGGGCGCGGGCCGTCAGCGTCTCAGCCCGGCACCACGACGGACGGCTCGTGGTGGAGACGGTGGACGACGGCGTCGGCGGCGTCGACCTCGCGAACGGCACCGGCCTGCGCGGTCTCGCCGACCGGCTCGCCGCCGTCGACGGCGTACTGCACATCGACAGCCCCGCAGGGGGCGGAACCAGAATCAGGGCGGAGCTGCCGTGCGGGTGATCGTCGCCGAGGACTCGGCGCTCCTTCGGCTGGGGATCGTACGGCTGCTGACCGACGAGGGCGTGGAGGTGGTCGCCGAGTGCGCGGACACCGGGCCGCTACTCGCCCTGGTCGCCGAGCACACCCCGGACGCCGTGCTGCTCGACATTCGTATGCCGCCCACCCATACCGACGAGGGCCTGGTCGCGGCGGCCGCTGTGCGCACGGCACACCCCGACGTCGGTGTGCTGCTGCTGTCCCAGTACGTGGAGACGACCGCGAGCGTGCGCGCGCTCGCCCAGCGGCCCGAGGGCTTCGGCTATCTCCTCAAGGATCGCGTCGCCGACGCCGAGGAGCTGAGCGGGGCGCTGAAGCGGGTGGCCGCGGGGGAGACGGTCGTCGACCCGATGGTCGTGGCCCGCCTGATGGACATGCCGCGCCCGCGGGGGCCGCTGGACGACCTGACCGGCCGGGAGCGCGATGTGCTCGCGCTGATGGCCGAGGGGCGTTCCAACGAGGCCATCGCCAACAAGCTGGTCATCGGCGGCAAGACGGTCGAGACCCACGTCCGCAACGTCTTCGCCAAGCTGAGCCTGGAGTCCGACCCCGCCGAGCACCGTCGCGTGATGGCGGTGCTGCGCTTCCTGCGCGGCTGACCCCGCGCCTGCCACCTCATGGGTGGAAGAGATTCCGGCTACCCGCTCCGTCGGACGACGCGCCACCCCCGTAGCTCCCCCGTGCTCCCCTGTACGTCGTCCGCGGAGCGGTGCCGGATCTCCACAGTAGGCGGGCCGACCGGGGTGGACATCAGGGCCAGCCCTGAGATCCGGAAGTGACCCAGGGCACATACCGCCTGGTAGGGGTGCGGGCGTAGAGTCCCATCAGGAGGCAAAACTAGCGTCGCTAATTAACTGCTACGGCACCCTCCTGACCTGGTCCACCGCCGCACCAGCAGTCAGTAGTACGGAACGGAGCGCTACCGATGGCCACCCTCTCGCTTGCCGCGATCCTCGCCGACAACGCCCGCCGGCACCCCGACAAGACGGCCCTCGTCGCGGGCGAACTGCGCAGCACCTTCGCCGAGCTGTGGCTCCAGGTCCGCAAGCAGGCCGCCGCCCTCGCCGACCTCGGCGTCCGCCCGGGCGACAAGATCGCACTGATGGCGCCCAACACCGCCGAGTTCCCGCACGCCTACTACGCGGCCATCGCGGCCGGCGCCGCTGTCGTCCCCGTCCATCTGCTCCTGTCGGAGTCCGAGGTCGAGCACGTCCTCAAGGACAGCGGTTCGACGCTCCTGCTGTGCCACCCGGCGCAGGCCGCGACCGGGGAGGCGGCCGCCACGGCGGTCGGTATCCGCACCGTCGTGCTCGGCGCGGACGGCGAGCTGGACAAGCTCACGGACGCCGCCGAACCCATCACCACGTACGCCACCCGCGACGCCGACGACGCGGCCGTCGTCTTCTACACGAGTGGCACCACCGGAGTCCCCAAGGGCGCCGTGCTCAGCCACCTCAACCTCGTGATGAACGCGACCGTCGAGGCCTTCGACTGCAACGAGTACAGCCCCGACGACATCGTCCTCGGCGCCCTGCCGCTCTTCCACGCCTTCGGCCAGACCGCTTCCATGCACGCCACGTGGCGCGCCGGCAAGACGCTCGTCCTGATGCCGCGCTTCGACGCGGCCAAGGCCGTCGAGCTGATGGTCCGCGAGGGTGTCACCGTCTTCCAGGGTGTGCCCACCATGTACGTGCATCTGCTCGCGGCGGCCGAACAGGCGGACACGTTGCCGAAATTGAGGGTAGCCGTCTCCGGCGGCGCCTCGCTGCCCGTCGCGGTCCTCGAACGCTTCCAGGAGCTGTTCGGCGCCCCCGTCCACGAGGGCTACGGACTGAGCGAGACCTCGCCCGTCGCCGCCGTCAACCAGCCCTGGTACGGCGCGAAGGCGGGCACCATCGGCCACTCCATCTGGGGCGTCGACGTCGAGGTCGCCCGCGCCGAACTCGACGACCGCATCGAACTGCTGCCCACCGGCGAGCTCGGCGAGATCGTCGTGCGCGGCCACTGCGTCTTCTCCGGCTACCTCGGCCGCCCCGAACAGACCGCGGAGGCCCTCGTCGACGGCTGGTTCCGCACCGGCGACCTCGGCACCAAGGACGAGGAGGGCTACCTGCGCATCGTCGACCGCAAGAAGGACGTCATCATCCGCGGCGGCTACAACGTCTACCCGCGCGAGGTCGAGGAGGTGCTGATGCGCCACCCCGGCATCGAGCACGTCGCCGTCATCGGCCTGCCCGACGAGGTGCACGGCGAGGAGGTCTGCGCGGTCGTCGTCGCCAAGCCGGACGCCTCCCTGGACGCCGCCGAACTCACCGCGTGGTCCAAGGAGAACCTCGGCAAGCACAAGTACCCGCGCCGCGTGGAGTTCACCGACCAGCTGCCCCTCGGCCCGAGCATGAAGGTCCTCAAGCGGGAGCTGCGGGAGACGTACGCGGGTTGAGGCGTACGGGAGTCGGGACCCCGCGGCACCTGCCGCGGGGCGGCGGAACGTAACCCGTATCACCATGTGGCGCCCCTGACGCCCGACAGGTAGTTGCGTCTAGCATCTGTCCTCGCCATGCACGACATATTCGGGATCACCCCCTGGGAGTTCTCCGCTCTGGCCGCCGCGGCCATGGTGGTGGGGTTCTCCAAGACCGCTGTCAGCGGCGCCAATACGGTCAGCCTCGCGGTCTTCGCCGCGATCCTGCCCGCCCGCGCCTCCACCGGAGTGCTGCTTCCCATCCTGATCTGCGGCGACATCCTCGCCGTGCTCACCTACCGGCGGCACGCCCACTGGCCCACCCTGTGGCGCCTGTTCCCGGCCGTCGGCGCGGGCGTGGTCCTCGGCACCGTCTTCCTCGGCTTCGCGGGCGACGGGGCCGTACGGATGTCGATCGGCGTGATCCTGCTCGTCATGGCGGGGGTGACGCTCTGGCGCCGCAAGCAGGCAGCAGCCGACGCCGACGCCGACACCGAGTCGACGCCGACCCGCGCGGCCCGCGTCAAGGCGGGCTCGTACGGGGTGCTCGGCGGCTTCACCACCATGGTCGCCAACGCGGGCGGCCCGGTGATGTCCATGTACCTGCTGTCGGCCGGCTTCAAGAAGCTCGGCTTCCTGGGCACCTCCGCGTGGTTCTTCCTCATCGTGAACTCCGCGAAGGTGCCGTTCAGCGTCGGCCTCGGCCTCATCGACGGACGCTCGCTGCTCCTGGACGCGGCGCTCGCGGTGTTCGTCATTCCAGGCGCCATCGTCGGCAAGGCGTGCGTGAA
This sequence comes from Streptomyces sp. NPDC051684, assembly GCF_044453445.1. Classification (NCBI taxonomy): domain Bacteria; kingdom Bacillati; phylum Actinomycetota; class Actinomycetes; order Kitasatosporales; family Streptomycetaceae; genus Streptomyces; species Streptomyces sp. NPDC051684. Next base: position 77,059 of record NZ_JBITCS010000015.1, read on the forward strand.
CCGCATCAACCAGCGACTCTTCGAGCAACTCGTCATCGCGGCGACGGTCCTCGGCGGCCTCCAACTCCTGCTGAACTGACGGCGCACCGCCCGACGCCCGACTACATGGGGACGAGGGCGCGCTCCGAGCCCGGCCCGCTCGTCGAACCGGTCGCCATGTCCTCGGCCAACAGCCGCTTGGCGATCGAGTCGACCGCGACGCGCAGCTCCGCGTCCGCGGGGCGGCCGACATCGGCCTCGACCTTCGCGCTCAGCCAGTCGCCCCAGGCGTTGTTGATGACCTGAGACTCCCGGTGCCCCGCCTCCGTGTGGGAGAAGTACGAGCCCGTACGCGTCAGATAGCCCTCGTCGACCATCCGCTGGAACACCGGCACCAGCACCTCCGGCGGCAGCCTGCGGCGCGCCGCGATCATACCGAGGCTCGCGTGGCCGACCATCCGCGTGAAGAAGTCCACCTGCATCACGGCCCACGCGCCCGCGACGTCGAGGCGCGTCTCGGATTTCTCCAGGATCCGCCGCGCGGTGTTGAGGTCCGTTTCCTTCACCAGGTTCGCCACGGCCCGCTCAAGGACGTGCGCCGAGTCGCCGGAGGACGGCTGCGCGAAGCCCTCGCCCATGTCCGCGGAGCCCGCGCGCGCGGTGTCGCGCAACTCCACCTGCTTGAGGAACAGCGCCACCAGGAACCCGATGACCGCCACCGGCACCGTGCACAGGAACACCGTGTGCAGCGAATCCGCGTACCCGTTGACGATCGGCTCGCGGGCCGCCTCCGGCAGGCCGTGCAGTCCCTGCGGGCTCTGCGCGGCCTTGGCGAGGGCCTCCGGCGCGATGCCCGTCCCGGCCCGCGCCGCCTCCGCCACGCCCTGCTTCAGGTTCGGCTCCAGGCTGTTGGCGTAGATCGTGCCGAACACGGCGGTGCCGAACGAGCTGCCCAGCGTGCGGAAGAACGTGACACCGGAGGTCGCCGTGCCCAACTCGGCGTACTCGACGGTGTTCTGCACGGCGATGGTCAACACCTGCATGCACAGACCAATGCCAAGACCAAGCACAAACATGTACACGGACTCAAGCCACGCACTGGTCGAACTATCCATCAAGGACAGCAGATACAGGCCGAGCGCCATCACCAGGGCGCCCACGATCGGGAAGATCCGGTACTTCCCGGTCTTGCTGACCACGTTGCCGGAGAAGATGGACGCGATCAACAGACCGATCACCATCGGCAACGTGCGTACACCCGAGATGGTGGCCGAGTCCCCGTCCACGTACTGCAGATACGTCGGCAGGAACGTCATCGCGCCGAGCATCGCGAAGCCCACGATGAAGCTGAGGATCGAGCAGACCGTGAACACCGGATTGCGGAACAGATGCATCGGCAGCATCGGTTGCTTGGCCCGCGTCTCCACCCAGCAGAACAGCCCGAGCGCGACGAGGCCGCCGATGAAGAGCCCGATGATGACGCTCGAGCCCCACGCGTACTCGTTGCCGCCCCAACTGGTCGCCAGAATCAGGGCGCTCGCCCCGACTGCGACGAGCGCGATGCCGATGTAGTCGATGATCGGCTTCGCCGCCGACTTCACCACCGGAATCGTCCGGGCGGCGGCGATGACCACGACGATCGCGATCGGTACGTTGACGTAGAACGCCCAGCGCCACGTCAGGTGGTCCGTGAACAGCCCGCCGAGCAGCGGCCCAATGACGGTCGAGACACCGAACACGGCGCCGATCGCGCCCTGGTACTTACCGCGCTCGCGCAGCGGGATGACATCCGCGATGAGCGCCATCGCCGTGACCATGAGACCGCCGGCGCCGATGCCCTGAAGCGCCCGCCAGGCGATGAGGAGCGACATGTTCGTGGACAGCCCGCACAGGAACGAGCCGGTGATGAAGATGACCGCCGACAGCTGGAAGACGATCTTGCGCCCGAACATGTCGCCGAACTTGCCGACGAGGACCGTGGCGACGGTCTCCGCGAGCAGATAGGCCGTCACGACCCACGACATGTGCGCCGCGCCGCCCAGGTCCGAGACGATCGTCGGAAGCGCCGTACCGACGATCGTCTGGTCCAGGGCGGCCAGCAGCATGCCGAGCATGATCGTCCCGAAGACGACATTGCGGCGGCGTCTGTCGAGGACCGGGGGAGCCGTCTCGGCGGCCGGGGGCAGGGCTGCTTCTTCGGTGGTCGTCACTCTCGCAGGGTCACATCGGGGTCCGGACGGCGCATGTGGGTGGGGGCCGGATCGGTGACGTGCGGGTTTGGCGTGTCGGACGGGGTCGTACGCGCCTGGCGGCCCGGGTCAGGTGAGGCGTGGTGTGCCGAGGCGACCGTGGTGTCAGGTGAGGCGTGGCGCCGCGGCGGCCGCGTCCACGGGCTCGGTGGTCCGCTCGACCTCGTCGGCCAGCACACGCGCCCAGTCCACCAGCGCCGCCGTGTCGACGCCCGCCGGAGCGACGCCCTGCCACGCCGCGATGCCCTCCGCGCCCCGGCGCAGCAGCCGGGCGCCCCCGGTTGCGTTGCCGCGCGCCGCGTGCGTGAGGCCCACGGCGGTCTGCGCGAGCGCCCGCCACAGCCCGCTCTCGCTCTCGGGCCCGGACTTCCACGCGTCCTCGAAGACTTCGTGCGCGTGGAACGGCCGCCCGGCGTCGAGCAGCGCCTGCGCCTCCGCGACGCTCTGTGCGGCGGTCCGCACGACCCCCTCCGGCTGCCGCTCGACGCCGGGCGTGCCGTAGGGGAGCGGCCGTCCGAGCCCGTCACGGGGCCGGGCATTGCGGGCCCGTCCCTCCTGGTCACGGTCCCGGTCACCGTTGCGCGAAGTGCTCATGCCCCGATTCTCGCGCAGCCGCCCGCGGGCCCGCAGATCCGGTTTCAAACCACCCCTGAGCTTGGGGTATTGTTCTTCTTGTCGCCGCCGGAGGGCCGGACAACACCGGGCCGAAGGCAGTGGACATCGGGACGTGGCGCAGCTTGGTAGCGCACTTGACTGGGGGTCAAGGGGTCGCAGGTTCAAATCCTGTCGTCCCGACAAGTTCGAACGATCGAACGTCGCAGGCGAAGGGCCGTTTTCGAACGGCCCTTTTTCTGTTGCTCCCACGCCCCCAGTGGGAGCGCGGCGAGTGGGAGCGGGCTCCCACTGTCCCCTTGTCTGTTTGCTCCCACTCGGGCCGCTGCGCACATATTCGGTTCCTTGCGCGTACGTTCACACCCGTGTCCGGTTTGTGACCCGTGGCTCCCCGTCGTATGGGTGCTCTTTCGGTTATGGGCTTCCGCTCTTGGCGCGTCCGGACATCAGGCGGTCGGCGAGATGATGGATGCGGGGGCACATGCGGGTTTCCTGCCTGGGGTGGGGGCCGGTGCGGGCGCCACTCCGTCGAGCCGCCTGGCGTCGGGGGAGCAGCGTGCGAGGAGCGTGGTGTTGTTGGCGTTGTCACGGAGCTTGCGCTGCTTGTCCGTGCTGGCGTCGTGAGATCTGTCGTTCCATGTCCGGTAGGGAGAAGCGATTGGAGACAGAGTCGCGGCGGCACTGACACGATCGGCACCGGATCCGTAGGTTGCGCCCGCCGTCGAGGCCGAATTGGGAAGGTGACAATTCCTGGTCGCTTTGAACTCGACGTATTCCCATAAGCGTCGAGTTTCCGCCGGGCGTGCGATCCGTACGAACGTGTCGCTTCACTGCGCTCGACGGCCACGCTCCTGCCCGGACTGACCGGCTTCGCCCGCGGGCTCACCGGCGACCTCGACGCCGTCACCGCCGGGCTCACGCTCCGCTGGAGCTCCGGCGGCACGGCGGACGCCGTGAATCGCATTAAAAAGATCAAAAGGCAGCTATTTGGTCGGGCCGAGTTCGATTTACTCAGGAAGATGATCCTGCTTCAGTGACCGACGGTGACGGCTCCCCGTGATCGCTGCCAGAGCCCGGTTCGGAGCGTCCCGGGCAGCCTTCGATGCCGACGGCGACGGATGTACGGACCTCGTGGTCGGAGCCCCGTACGAGGGGACGTCACCAAGGACGGCGCCGATCTGCACGACGCCGGCGCCGTCCACGTGATCCACGGCATGCCGACCGGGATCGGCGCCGGGTCCACGATCGACAGTTGTCCCCAGGTCACGGCGTCGGAGGGCGATTCCGCGAGCCCGTCACCGACGCCTTCCGTGTCAGCCACGGCCGGCACGGACGCGGGCGATACGGTGACCCCGCCGGACGGCGCCCAAGTCGCCGACGTGGCAGTGGACATCGCCGCGGACAGTGTCACCCTCACCCCCGGCGCCGATCCCCTCCAGGGCAAGGACACGGTCTACGCGGTCTGCATCGATCCGGTCCACGACACGGCCAACCGCACCAGCTGGGCGATGGTCTCCTCGTACCACTCCGGCTCTTCCTCTTCCTTCTGGAAGTTCGACGACGACGAGGGTGCGGGCCGCTGCCCGGAACGACCAGCCGCACTCAAGGACGCGATCACTTCGCAGTCGCCGACCAATCCGGCCGTCATTGCGGCCTGCCATGGACGCCCTGACGATGACGCCGGGCGGTGTGTGCGCGTACGGGAACGCCGCCGAACACTGCGTTGCGCAGGCCCCGAAGTTGAAGGCCGTCATCAGGGGCCTCGACCACGGTGACACCGGGGTGGGTCGTCACGCAGGTCAGTTCTCGAGCTGGTCGCGCTCAGCGCCGGTCGCCGTCCTTACGGAGCCCGGCACCTGGCCTCCCTCGATCTCCTCCAGCGTGCGGCTCCCCGTTTCCGGGATCATGAAGCGGGACCAGAGGAAACCCAGGACGCCCATGGCCGCGAAGAGGCCGAAGACCGTGGGGGCGCCGGCCTCCAGCAGGGACGGGAAGACCTGGCTGACGACCACGCTCGCCAACTCGGTCATGAAGGTGGCGACGCCCATCGCGAGGCCGCGCACCGCCAGCGGGAACATCTCGCCGAGCACGATCCACACGATGCCGCCCCAGCTCAGTGCGAACGCGATCTGGAAGAGTGCCAGACCGGCGACGGCGAGGTATCCGGAGCCGCCCGAGACCTTGCCGTCGTGGGCGCCCAGGTAGACCAGGGCGAGGATCAGCATGCTCGCCGCCATCGCCAGCGCACCCCACATCAACGGGCGACGCCGGCCCACCCGGTCGACGAGCAGATACGCCATGGCGAGGGTGGCGACGAGGCCGAGGGCGGACAGGCCGACGTTGGCGGTGACCGCGGCGCGGTCGCTGTAGCCGATGCCCTTGAGGACGCTCGGGGCGTAGTACGTGATGGCGTTGATGCCGATCAGCTGTTGCAGGATGCCCAGGACCGAGCCGGTCAGCAGTAGACGCAGCATCGGACGCGAGCCGAACAGCGCCGCTCTCGCCTCGCGTCCGGTCGGCGCCCGCCCGCCCCGGCTCACCGCGTGGATGTCCGCGATCTCGCGCCGCGCCTCGTCCGGCGTGCGGGAGCCTTCGAGTACGGCCAGTGCTTCCGCCTCCCGGCCGTGCTCCACCAGCCAGCGCGGGCTCTCCGGCAGCCGCAGCGAGCCGATGAGCATGACGACGGCTGGGATCACTCCCAGGCCGAACATCCAGCGCCAGCCCTCCGTCGGCGTGAAGGCGAGGCCGATCAGGCTGGCGGCCAGCACCCCGACCGTGATCATCACCTGGAACAGGCCGGTGAACGAGCCGCGCCGCAGCGCCGGTGAGATCTCGCTCAGGTAGACCGGGATCATCGCCGTGGCGATGCCCACGGCGATGCCGAGTAGGACGCGCGAGGCGATGAGCACGGCCGCGTTCGGGGTCAAGGCGGCGATGAGGATGCCGACGATGTAGAACGCGGCACCGAGCGCGAGCATGGCCCGCCGCCCGAACCGGTCGGCGAGCGGGCCCGCGCCCAGCGAACCGAAGAGCGAGCCGATCAGGGCCGAGCTGACGACCCAGCCGGTGAGCTGCGGCGACAGGTCGAGGGCGGGCTTGGCAAAGAGCAACGCGGAGGAGACGACGCCCAGTTCGTACCCCCGGATGCCGCCGCCGAGCGAGCCCAGGACGTAGCTGCCCCGGCCGATGACCGGTGGCGTGGTGGTGGCCGTGCGGGATGCGGGCACGGGGTGCGCCCCTTTCCGCGCTTGCGCGCACTGGAGTGTGGGGCCGGGGCGGCGGTGCCCCGGCCCCACCGGGTCAGAAGTTGGCGGTCCGCTCGGGCAGCGGGTCGACGGTGAAGGCCATCCGGTCGGCGAGCCGGATCAGCAACTGGGCCTTGACGCCCGCGTGGCCGGGGTCGTCCCACAGGTTGGTGTGCTCGCCCGGGTCGGCGGACAGGTCGTACAGCTCGCCCGTGTCCAGGCCGTGGACGGCGACCAGCTTGTGGTCCGCGGTGCGCAGCATGGTGGCCTGCGGCGCGGGATCCGGGTGCCACGGCATGGCGTTGTAGTACTCGCAGTACACGTCCTTGCGCGGCGGGGCCTCGCCCTGACCGGTCAACAGCGGCCACAGGGAACGGCCTTGCATGCCGGGATCGCGCGGCAGGCCCGCCGCCTCCAGCAGCGTCGGCGCCAGGTCGACCAGCTCGACGAGCCCGCCCTCGCGGCGCCCGCCGGAGACCTGCCCGGGGCAGGAGACGATCAGCGGGACGCGCACGGCCTCTTCGTAGAAGTACGGGCCCTTGAGGTAGATGCCGTGGTCGCCGAGCATCTCGCCGTGGTCGGTGGAGAACACGACGATGGTGTTCTCCCGCTGTCCGGTGCGCTCCAACGCCTCGAGCATGCGGCCGACCTGCACGTCGATGAGGTCGCACATCGCCCAGTACGCGGCCCGGATCAGCCGGTGGTCCCGGTCGGTCATCGCGGGGTACGCGAAGTCCTCGTTGCCGCCGTAGGCGCCTTCGTGGTCGGTGCGTTGAAAGACTGGCTTGTTGGCCAGTTCGCCCGGTACGTAGTCGGGCAGCGGGATCTCGGCGAGGCGGTCGAGGTAGCGCTGCAGGTACTCCTGAGGAGGGTCGAAGGGGTGGTGCGGGTCGAAGATGTTCACCGAGAACAGCCAGGGGTTGTCGAAGTCCTCGTGGGCCTCGATGAAGTCGACGGCCTTGGTGGCACACCAGGTCGTCTGGTGGTCCTCCTCGGCCATGCCCTGCATCACGTACTTCGAGTCGTCCAGGAAGGGTGTCTCGTACGTCTTTCCGCGCTCGCGCAGCCAGTGCGCGTACTCGTTGGTCGGCCAGTCCGGGTCGGGATGGTGCGACCAGTGGAACTCGGAGTAGCCGTCCGCCACCCGTGGTTCGGTGCCGGGCGAGACCGACCAGTGCGCGGCGGACAGGTGCAGCTTCCCGGCGAGACCGCACACGTACCCGGACTCGGCGAGGGTACGGGTGACCAGCACTTCGTGGCCGGGCAGCGACTGGCCGTTCTGGCGCGCTCCGGTGGTCCTGGGGTAGCGGCCGGTGAGGAAACTGGCCCGGGACGGTGTGCACACGGGGCTCTGGGTGTACGCGCGGTCGAACACCATGCCCTCGGCGGCGAGCGCGTCCAGGTGCGGCGTGTGCGTCCAGGTGTTGCCCGCCGAGCCGAGTGTGTCCCACCGCTGCTGGTCGGTGCAGATCCACAGGATGTTGGGCCTTGAGGTCATGCCGGTGGTGCTCCTTGGGTTGTTCTACGGTGCGTTCGTGCGGGCGGGTCAGCGCAGTCGGCGGGCCGTGGCCACCACGGACCGGTTGGCGGCGATCACGCGGTCTCGATCGGAGGGTTTGAAGACCCGGCGGTCGTAGCTGTAGAGGCCGTTGACCTGCAGCTCGGCGTCCTCGAACAGGTTGTAGTTGGCGCCGCTGAGCCCTTCGTCGCGGATGAAGCCGACGAGGTCGCGCATGGCCGCGACGTAGCGTTCGGTCAGCTCGGCGGCCCCGGCGACGTCCTGGTTGGGGTCACTGTGGCCGGGCACGTACTCGTGCCCCTGAGGCGGATAGGCGTAGGCGCCGAACTCGCCGATGACGGCCGCCCGCCCCTGGCCCGGCTTCGGCGCCGGGCCGGTGACACCACGGAGGTTGTGCAGGTCGGCGACCTGGCCGCCGCCCTCCTCGTAGTCGGCGACGTTCGTGCCGCTCATCTCGTTGACCACACGCGTCGGGTCCCACTCCCGTACCTGGGCGGCGACGCGGGCGAGGTCGTAGGCGCCCCAGCCCTCGTTGAACGGGATCCACATCACGATGGAGGTGAAGGCGCTCAACTGCCGTACGACCCGGCTCAGTTCACGCTCGAACCGCTCCTTGCCCGCGGCCGGCGGCTGGGACGGCTCCGTCTGGGTCGGGGGCTGTCGTCCGGTCGCCGTGCTGGGCATGTCCTGCCACACGAGCACGCCGAGCCGGTCGGCCCAGTGGTACCAGCGGTCGGGCTCGGTCTTCACATGCTTGCGGATGGTGGTGAAGCCCAGCTTCTTCGCCTCCTCGACGTCGAAGCGCAGCGCGTCGTCGGTGGCGGCGGTGTAGAGACCGTCGGGCCAGTAGCCCTGTTGCAGGCAGCTGACTTGGGGCAGGAACTCTCCGTTGAGGGTGAGGCGCGGGGCGCCCGCGACCTCCTCGACGCCGACGGTGCGCATGCCGAAGGGGTGGCTGACGCGGTCGCCGCCCGAGCCGCCCGCGACGCGCACGTCGAGCCGGTAGAGGAAGGGATCATCCGGCGTCCACAGCCTCAACGGCTCTACTGGAACCGTCAGTTGGTCGCCCGTACGCCCGTGCACCGTGGCCACCGCCCGGCCCTCGTGATGCAGCGTCAGCTCCACCTCGGCCCGGTCGTCGCCCGCGACGTCGACGGTCACCGTCGCGGTGCGCGCGTCGATGTCCGGGACCACGGACAGCCCTTGGACGTACGCCGCGGGCACCGGCTCCAGCCACACCGGCTGCCAGATACCGGAGACCGGCGAGTAGTACAGGGAGCTGTGGCGCGACTCGGGGTCGAGCGCGGACAGGCGCTGCTTGCCGAGGGGCTGCACGCCGTCGTCGGTCGGGTCGTCGACGACGACCACGAGTTCCTGCTCGGCGGGTGCGCCGTGGTCGCCGTGGTCGAGGGCGTCCGTGACGTCGACGGTGAAGCGGTCGTAGGCCCCCTCGTGCACACCCAACGAGCGGCCGTTGACGAGGACTTCGGCGCGGTGGTCGACGCCGTCCAGGTGCAGCAGCAGGCGGTGGTCGGTGTCGCGTCCGGGGCCGACGCCCCAGCCGGGCGGGACCGTGAAGCGGCGCTGGTAGAACATCCGCGGCTCGTGCCGCATGATCCCCGACAGGGCCGATTCGACCGGGTACGGGACGAGGATCCGCTCGTCGAGTTCGCGGCCGGGGTGGGGGCGTTCCCCCGGCTCCGCGGCCGCGAACTGCCACACACCATTGAGGCTCAGCCAGTGCTCGCGCCGCAGTTGGGGGCGCGGGTACTCGGTGCGGGCGCTGTGCGGCGACACATCGGCGGTCCACGGTGTGGTCAGGCGCGGCGTCTTGGGCTGCCACCCGTGCTCCTGGGGCTGGGGTGGACCGCCGTCCGGGCCGGCCCCCGGGCCAGGCCCCGCGTCCTCGCCCGGAGCCGTCGGTGTCGCGGCGGCCGTCCCCGGCACACCCACGGCCGCCAGGGCCCCGAGGCTCGCCGCCGCGGCGGCGCCGCGCAGGAACGAAGCCCTGCTGATCTCGTCACGGTGCATGTCGTCTCCTCGTCGGGATCGCCGTGACGGTCACCGTAGAAGGAGACCTTGCAACGTTACAAGACTTGCGGTGCAAGAGATTGTGGACTTCTGTTCGCCCGTGTTCGCGAGGGGTGTGTCAGCGGTGCGGGGCCGGGGCCGGGGCCTCGCGGCGGGTGGACTCCCGGACGACCAGTCGGTGACCGACGACCGTGTGCTCGGGCGGCCGTTCCGGGGAGTCCTGGCGGGCCAGAATTGCGTCGATCCCGCGCGCCGCGAGGCCCTCCATGTCGTGCGCGATCGAGGTCAACGGCGGGGCGGTGAAGCGCACTTCCGGCGCGTCGTCCCAGCCGAGCAGGGCGACATCCCCGGGCACCGTCACCCCCGCCTCGCGGAAGGCGGCGCTCGCGCCGACCGCGAGGAGGTCGGCCGCGCACACCAGCGCGTCGAAGTCGGCCGCGCGCTCCACGAGAACGCGGGCCACCCGGTACCCCTCCTCGCGACTGTGCCCGCCCACCTCGAAGGCGAGCTCGTCCGCGAGTTCGAGCCCAGCGGACCGCAGCGCGTCCCGCACTCCCTCGAGCCGCTCGTACGCGGGCCCGGCCCGCCGCCCCAGGCCCGCGCCCGCGAAGGCGAGGCGCCGGCGGCCGAGCGCGAGCAGATGCTCGGTGGCCTCGACGGCGGAGCGCCTGCTGTCGATCGCGATGTGGTCGAACGAGCCGCCCGGCACGTGCTCGCCGAGCAGTACCGTCGGGACGTCGCTCTTCAGCCGCTCCAGCTCGGCGGGGTCCATCGCCACCGGGCAGAACAGCACGCCGGTCACGCCACGGCTCGGATAGCCGCGCGCGATGGTCGCCTCCTGCTCCGCGCTGCCGCCCGTCTCGTCGATGAACAGCGTGATCGCGCGCCGGTGCGCCTCGGTGATCACCACGTGGGCGAGGTGCGCGAAGTAGGGCGAGGTGATGTCGGGCACGGCGAGCGCGAGCACCTGCGCACGGCCCGCCCGCAGCTGCCTGCTGACCAGGGAAGGGGCATAGCCGAGCGCCTCGATCGCGGCCTCCACGCGGCGCCGCTTGTCCTCGGTGACGTAGGGGTGTTTGTGCAGCACGTTCGACACCGTGCTCGCCGACACCCCGGCCTGCCGCGCGACGTCCTTGACCGTGGGTCGGCGCACCCGGTCCCCCATCCTGCACAAGCTCCTTGATCAGGCGATACGTGGGGCTCAGCTTATGTCGAGACGTTCGAGTGCCGGCCCGCGCACGGCACTGCGCCTGCGGAAAACTCCATCTGCGCGGTTCGGGCTGCGTGTTGGTACTCGTAAATGACTCCGCCGGGGCGGTCTCCGAGAACAGGGGCGTCGGAAGGGCCGATACCGGCCCCTTACAGTCGTTGGCATGTCCCATATGATCCCCCCTGCTGTGTGCCGCAGTAGGGGGACATGGGGGGATTTCGTGCTCGACGCGAAGCAGCATCAGGGCAAGTTCGGCGAAGACTACGTCCGTGTGCTGGCCTCCGCGGCAGGGCTGATCGTCGTGCAAGGCGATATCGACGCAGACGGGGTCGACCTAGGGTTCCGTGCCGCTGGCCGTTACGGACGGACGATGTCACCCACGGTCGAGGCTCAGATCAAGACATGGTCGAAGCCGTCCGTGTCGAACGGCCACCTGAACTTCCGCGGGCTCAACGAGCGGCAGTTCAACAAGCTCGCCGGTCCTGACTTCACCGTGCCCCGGTTTCTGTTCGTCATCTGCGTCCCCGCCGACAACCAGGCGTACGCGGCCATGAGCACCGACGGTGTGCTGCTCCGCCACCTCGGCTACTTCGTGTCGCTTCGTGCCGAGGAGCCGATCAAGGACCCTGACTCTTGCCGAAAGCGTCCGGTGAGGGTTCCGACAGCGAACGTGCTCACCGTCGCCTCACTGCGCCGGCTCACCGAGACGCAGTCCGACTGGTAGGGGAACCGATGACGATTCCGCTGAAGGTCGACGACATCGCCAGCTATCTGGCGGACACGGGTTGGGAGCGAGACCCGCAAGGCTGGCGCGGAGCGAATGTCTGGCAACACCCGGGCGAATACGAGGTGTTGGTACCCGCGCGCGACGGCATGGGTGACAGCGACAGCCGAGTACGGGAGATCCTGCGCTGTCTGTGCGTGCTGGAGGACCGGCCGGTGGGCGACATAGCCCTGGAGATCGCCCGACCGCAGCTGGACAAGCAGTCCTTCCGCACGTTTCCCACCGGCCACGACCCGGGCTACACCTCGCTGCTCATGGGTACGCAGACGGTTCTGGGGGTTCGCAACGTCCTGACGGCGGCGGCGCGCGCCGCCGTGCAGGGCCCGCACTTCGTCTTCGCCGGTCGGCAACCGGCTGTGGTGGGTGGCCTCCTGCGCGCGGCCGAACTCGGCCCCTCCCGCGCCGGGAGCTACGTCGTCGAGATCCGGGTGGCGGCGGACGCGACGGCCCGAACACCGAGCGGGGAGCAGGTCACCGGTCGGGCCGTGCTGGTCCAGATGCTGGAGGCGGTGAGCGCGGCCCAGGCAGCCGTGGCGGCGGACGCACCCGCGGCCTTCGACGAGACCGTCACGGCCGGCGTCTCCGCGGATCTGTGCAAGGCGCTCAGCCAGTTCTCCGGTTGCGACCGGAGCGAGCCCTTCGAGATCGGTTTCCGGTGGGCGCGCTCGCAGCCACGCGAGGTGGCGGCACGCGTCGTCGCGTTCCCGGAGACCTCGGGATCGCTGCTGCACGCCGCGTCCGTGCGGCTTCGCAGCCTCAACGTCACCGGTGCCGCGACGGTCGCCGGTGTGGTCGAGGGGCTGCATGACGACTCCTCCGGAAACGACCGGTGGCGGATCAAGGTCCGTGGTGAGTTGAGCACCGAGCACGCCGAACTGGCCCGGCGGGCCGTCTGGGTGCGGCTCCCGGACCAGGCCTCGTACGACCGCGCGATCACCGCCCATCGGGAACGGCAGCTGATCACTGTCATGGGTGAGTTGTCCAAGAGCATGACCGGCCGGGTGGAACTGGTGCCCGCGCGGGGGTTCGACATCTGACCGGATTTCGGCTCATCGAGTCATCGAGGAGGGGTCTGTGCCTACGGAGTTGACCGTACGGGACCATGCATCGCTGTTCGCCCTGATGGTGGTCGCACGGCCGGTGACCAACCGTGAACTGCGCGAACTCGCCGGCCTTGAGATCACCGCGGCGGTGCGACGGCGAGTGAACCAGGATGCCGAGCGGATCGTGACCAGGAAGCCCGGCGCGGTCAACACACACCAGCTGACGACCGCGGGCCGGACCTGGTGCGAGTCCGCTCTGGTGGCCGGCCGCCCGGACGGAGCGAAGTTTCCGGCCGGGGTGCTCTACGCGATCCTCGACAACGTCGGACAGTACCTGGCCCGCTCCGGGACCAAGTTCGGCGAGTTCTTCCAGCCCGACGCCGAGGCGTGGATCCGCGCGGTCTACACGGAACTCACCGTCCGCCGGAAACCGGGCAGTTGGGTCAGGCTGTCGAGGCTGCGCCCCTGGCTCGAGGATCTGCCGCGCGGGGCCGTCGACGCCGAACTCGACCGGATGATCGAGCAGGCAGACGTACAGCTGATGGGGGAACTCAACCGGCGCACGCTCAGTGACGAGGACCGCAGGGCCGCCGTCGACATCGGCGGCGAACCCCGCCATCTGCTGCGGATCGGACCGGCGTGAACGGGGAACTCGCCGCCCTGGAGAAGCTGTACATCAACACCGCGCTGACCCAGGAAGAGATCTGGACACCGGTGACCTCCTACCACGTCGACGGCCTTCACCCCGAAGTGTTCCGGCGGCTGGGAAGGGCGATGAAGGCCGTCGAGCGCGCCCACTCGCCCGTCGCGACCGTGGTGCGTGGCGAGAGCGGCTCGGGCAAGACGCATCTGCTCGGCTGGACCCGCCACGAGATCCAGGAGCGCGGCGGCTTCTTCTTCTACATCAAGCTCGTCACCGGCCGGAACTTCTGGGAGAGTGCCGCCGACAGTCTCGTCGACAGTTTCTACCGGGCGGACGATGGCGACCAGGCACAACTGATTCGCCTGCTCGACGAGCTTTCGCGCCAGGCTCGCCTCGACACGGACACCCACACCGCCGTCACCGGTCGGCGCGAGTTGACGCGCGCCCATGTCGACGCGTTCGTCCGGGGGATCCGGACCATCGACCGACAGGTGGGCAACGAGGCCGCGGACACGGCCCGCGCGCTGGCGCTCATGGCCTCCATCGGCGATCCCGTGGAGATCGGCAGGGCCTACTTCGCGCTCAACGACGACGACGGGGACAAGCGCGCCGCCTGGGGGATGTCGCCGGGCGGGCGACCGGCTCAACTCGTCGTCCGCGATCTGACGCGCCTGTTCGCCCTGGTCGGGCCGCTGGTGTTCGCCTTCGACCAGCTCGACACCCTGGTGTCCGCCGCGGAGACCTCGTCGCTGACCTCGCCCGCTTCCGGCGAGGGCCGGGCCGCGAAACGGCTGAGCGGTGAGATCGCCACCGGCCTGATGGAACTGCGGGAGGAAGCCCGCCGGACTCTGATGGTAGTGGCGTGCCACGAGGACACCTGGGAACAGATTTCCCGGGCGGCGGTCCGGTCCGCCCTGGACCGGTTCGAGGTGCTGCCGGCGCTCGGCGCGATTCCCGACGAGGCCACCGCCGCCGCCATCGTCAGCAGCCGCTTTCGGCCCTACTACGAGTCGGTGGGGTTCACCCCGCGGTATCCCACCTGGCCGGTCACCTCGGCGGCGCTGGCTGAAGCCCCGCACCGTCACACCGCACGGCGGCTGCTCATCCGGATCCAGAAGCACATCGAGGCGTGCCTGCAGACCGGCACGGTGGCCGAATTGACCTCGCTGGCAGGCGCAGAGCCCGCCGCAGCCGCACCGCCCGCACCGGCGAGTACCGTGAACCTGAGGACCCTCACGGAGTCCTTCGACAAGCTCCGTGCCGATGCGGACGACCTCGGGCCGATCGACCTTACGACCGAGGACGGGTCGATGCCCGCTCTGCTGGGCGCGGGGCTGCGGAGTCTGCTCAGGGAACTGGGTGCCGACGAGACGCGGTTCTCCATCGAGACCGACTTCGGCCGCAAGGCGGCGTTGCACGCGCGGTTGCGCTATGTCGTGGAGGAGGCCAGCGAGAACGAGTTCCACTGGTCCTTCCGGGCGATCGCCGCGACCAACGCCATCGCCGCCCAGAACCGGATCCGTAACGCGGCCGTGGAGGCAGGCCTGACGGCCGGCCTGGCGAGTCGCCGGCTGATCCTGCTGCGGAACATGCCGTACCCGAGCGGCCCCAGGACCAAGGACATCAAGGACGACTTCGAGGCGCGGGGCGGAGTGTCGCTACCGATCGGCGCCGCCGACCTGCGGACCCTGGCCGCCCTCCGGGCCATGCTCGACGCCCGTGCGGCAGGCCTGGACGCATGGCTGCGACAGGAGCGCCCCGCTTCACGCATCGAGGTGTTCGCGACGGTGCTGGGTGACTTACGGCAGCATCTCGGCATCGCGACCACGGAAGTCGGCTCCACGGTCGCGGTGGACGCGGCGGGCATACCGGAGGACGCCGAGCCCGCTCGTACCGAAATCGTCGTCGGAACCACGGTCCGGGGCGGCCGTTCGTTTGCGGTACCCATGGAACAGCTCCGGATGCACACCGCGGTGGTGGGTGCGGCGGGATCGGGCAAGACGGTCCTGGTCAAGCGACTTGTGGAGCAGTGCGCTCTGCACGGCGTCTCGGTGATCGTGCTGGATCCGAACGACGATCTCGCACGGCTCGGTGACCCGTGGTCCAGCCCGCCGAGGGGTTGGACGGGCGACCATGAGCGTGACGCCGGACGCTATTTCGCGGATGTCGAAGTGGTGGTGTGGACACCGGGTCTGAACCGGGGACGTCCGATCTCCTTCTACCCGCTTCCCGACTTCGGTCCCGTCCTTGACGACGAGGACGACTTCCCCCGTCTGGTCAGGTCGACCGTGACCTCACTCGCGCCACATGCCGGTGTACGCGGTAGCAGTGCTCGCGCGATCCAGCAGCTGGGGGTCCTCAAACGTGCCCTCGAACGGTACGCGCGCGACGGCGGCAAGACCCTGGCCGGCTTCGTCGAGCTGCTCGCCGAGCCTCCGAGCGACATCGTGAACAGCAGGACCAGTCGCTTCGCGGTTCAGATGGCGGACACGCTGGAAGCCGCGATGGAGACCGACCCGCTGTTCGGGGAGTCCGGCGCACCCGCCGATCCCGGCATGCTCCTGATCCCGTCGCCGGGAAAGACCGCCCGTATCTCGGTGATCAGCTTCGTCGGCCTGTCCGGCGACGGACCGGCCCAATTCGTCAGCCGCCTCCAGGCGACCCTGTTCTCATGGTTCAGGGCACACCCGGTCGGCGACCGCCCCCTGGGCGGGCTGCTTGTGATGGACGAGGCTCAGAACTTCGTGCCCTCCGGTGCGTCGAATCCGAGTACGGAGAGCACAGTCGAACTCATCCGCCAGATACGCAAGTACGGACTCGGGATGGTCCTCGCCTCACAGCTCCCCAGAGGGATCCACAACCAGGCGCTGGGCAACACCGCGAACCAGTTCATCGGCCGACTCACACAAGTCGCCCACGTCGAGGCGGCCACGACCATGGCCCAGGCGCGGAACGCGGTCCTCGACAACCTCGCCGGTCTCAAGGCCGGCATGTTCAACGCCGCAAGTGAGGGGACCGGATTCAGCAAGATCGAGGTGCCGATCTGCCTCAGCCACCATGATGTGCCGCTTAAGGAGGACGAGATCGTCGAGCGAGCCCGCCGGGGTACCTGAGCGGTCGTGAAGTGGTGAGCCCATCCTTGCCCGTGCCGAGACCCTGGCCGCCCTGCGCTGGTGTGTCCGTGCCGAAGACCCTGACCTGCGCGGTCAGGGTCTTCGGCACGGACAGGGTCGGCCAGACCGAGGCCCGCATGGCCGTATTCACATGACTCGCTCGGTTCAACAACCGGCGCCGTCATTCCGTGTTCGGTCACATCAGCCCAGTCGAGTTCGATCGAGGGTCGCTCCGCAGAGCCACTTGCATCCACGCAGAGCTGGGGTCGGTGACCTTTCGTCCGAAGCGCGAGGCGATCCTGGTCCACCTCGGCCGCGACCCGGACTCGGTCGAGTTGGAGGAAGGCCTCAGCCGGGGCATGTGTGGCATCGGGAGTCCAGGCCTGTCGCTCGGATCAGGTCACCCGACACGATCTACGCGGCTCACACGCCTCGCCGGAGTGAGACCTTAATGTCCCAAACGTGCCTCATCCTATTAAATGCCGCACTGCTGGTGCCCGGTCCGGCGCCGGGCGCGCGGCCCGTCATGGCCGTTGGCTGACGGTCGCAACTCTGGTGGCAGCAGGCACCATCGGCCCCGCGGCGGCGGCCGCCGCCCCCTCGGCCGCACCGTCGGCCGAGAACCGCGCCGTGCGCGCGGCGCCCGGCCCGCTCCAGCTGCAGAAGACGGTGACACCCGACCCGCTCACCGTTGGCGACAGCGGCATCTACACCCTGGTCGTCACCAACGCCGGCGACGAGACCGCCCACGACGTTGCCGTCACCGACACCCTCGACTCCCACCTCAGCCTGGACGGGGCGGCCTCCGACGGGTGCACGGTCTCCGATGCCACCGTGACGTGCGGCGGCGCCGGTACCGACCTGGCGCCCGGCGCCTCCGCCACGTACCGGATCCCGGTGACCGTCGACCCCGCCACCACGGACGGCACGAACATCGTCAACCGGGCCGAGGCCACCAGCAGCGACGCCCAGGGCAACCAGGCGCAGACGATTACGATCGCCCAGACGCGGACCAACGTGAAGCTCAGCAAGTCCGGGCCTGCCGAGGTCAATCCGGACGGCAGCTACACGTACACGTTCACTGTGACGAGCGAGGGCCCCTCGAATGCCGTCGACGTCACCATCGAGGACAACACCGACGGGCTCGACCTCGACATCGAGGACCTTCCCGACGAATGCCCACCCAGCGGCACCACCGTCACCTGCCCTCTGCACACCCTTGCCCCGGGCGAGGTACGCACGGTCACCGTCACCGTCCACGCGCACGACGACATCGCCCCCGGCACCGTCATCGAGAACTGCGCCAATGTGGACACCGGAAGCCGTGAGACGGACACCGCCGACAACCGGTCGTGCGTCAGGACCCAAGTGGTCCCCGGGCCCGACGACTCGACCTCGCCGATGCCCACCCCGACGGACACGACCTCACCGACCCCCACCCCGACGGACTCCAGTTCTCCCACCTCCTCGGCATCCCCCGACCCCAGCGCGACCCCCAACCCCACGTCGAGCAACCCGTCGGTGACTCCCTCCCCGACCAAGAGCGCACCGGCGCTCCCCACCGGGCCCGGGTCCCCCCAGGGCGACGGTCAGCTCGCCGTCACCGGAACCTCACGCTCCGGCATCCTGGCCGCGGTCGCCTTCGCGCTCACCGCCATCGGCGCCGGCACGGTGCTCGCGGTGCGCCGCGCCCGTACGCGACGGCACTGAGACGCCGGACCGTCCTGTCCCGGGCCCGGGACAGGACGGAGCGCGCTCAGGAGGCCGGTGCCGGTGTCTGCTCCGTACCCAGCTGCACCGCCATCGTGTCCCGCACGGTCTCCTGGTAGTGACCGTCGTCGCCGTACACCTGCGCCAGGGACGGAATGCTCTGGTCGAAGGCGAGCACCTCGGCGAATGTGCCGGGCATGTCCGGGTCGGTCCAGTCGGAGCACACGTGCTGCCGGTCGAGGTACTCGCGCAGCTTGAAGCGTCCCCACTGGCGTGGCCTACCCCCTCCCCGCAGCGATGACGTTACGAGCCCCACAGGGTCAGCTGTGTCGAGCGGGATTCGCTTGATCACCGACGGGCGAGCAGGAAGTCGCGTATTCGCGCTCCCGCACTTCGGATACGCGCTGGGTGGCGAGAGGCTTCGCGTGGGGCTGTGTCCCCGGATGCGGCGCGGGCGACGCAGGCGCGACGGCGGGAAAGAACCAAGCCACCTTCGGCTCGACCAGGTAGTGGAAGCACTTCCTGACCGGTGAGGTGCACAGCAGTGTCATCATCGCGGCGGCGAGGACGGTGACGGCGAGGCGGCCCAGGGGGCTGTCCACCCAGTCCATCGCGTACCAGTCGTCGACGCGGGCGAACCGGATCGGGTAGATGTGCAGCAGGTACGCGTACAGCGTCCCCGCTCCCAGCGCGGTGAACCAGGCACTGTGCCTGGGCACCCATGCCAGGAAGGCGGCGGTGAGGACGAGCGAGCAGCCGAAGAGTGCGAACGTCATCATCACGCCGGTCCAGGCGGGCACGCCCAGTTCCTGGGCCGCTTTGTCGTGCAGCAGCCAGGCGTTCGACATCTTCGGCACGGCCCAGTACGCGAAGCCCAGCGTGCCGACGCCGACGACGGCCGCGAGGGGCCGCGCCGCCCGGTGCCGCAGGAGCCGGAAGTGGTCCGGGCGCAGCTTCAGTCCGAGCACGAAGAACGGCAGGAACTGGGCGATGCGCATCAGGTCGAAGTCGGCGCCGATGCTGGGCGTCACGCTGGCGCCCGCGGCGATGACCAGCGACACCGGGAGCGGCCAGCGCATGCTCTTCCACAGCGGCGTCGTCAGGCGCCACAGGAAGAGCGCGACGAGGAACCACAGTGCGAAGCCCGGCTGCTGGTAGTGGAATTCGCGGTCGGGGTTGTCGATGACCCGCATGAAGAGGGTGTAGAGCGTCTGGAAGACGATGTACGGCAGTGCCACTCCCGTGACCAGCCGCCTCAGCTGGCGCGGTGTGCCCTCGTAACTGCGCGATAGGTAGCCGGAGACGATGATGAAGGCCGGCATGTGGAAGGCGTAGACGACCATGTACAGGGCGCTCGCCGCGCGGCTGTTCGCGGCGAGCGGCGCCCACGAATGGCCCAGGGCGACCAGGACGATGGTGAAGTACTTGGCGTTGTCCAGAAAGGGATCCCGCTGCCGCTCCGCCGGCCTGGCCGCGCTTGGCCCGTGCCCGTCGGGTCTGAGCGGCGGCCCCGTTGACTGCGACGCAGAGGCTGGGGGCAACGGTGCACGCTTGGGGCCGAGTGTCGTCATCACCGGGCGACGCTAGTGCCTGGCCCTGAGAAAATCGTGAAATCGGTGCTTTGAGCTCGTAACGGGAGCTTGTTGAAGGGGCTGCGGCGCCCATGAGGACGTGCCGGCCTGTTGGCCGCGTAGGAGTACCGGTGGGGGCGGGCCTTGGTTCGTGACCCTCGCTGCTGCTGGTCGCCGCGCACGCCGGGGCGCTGGTGTGCGCGGCGACAGCGGTGCTGCGAGGTAGGAGCCGCCACGCCGTCAACGGCGGTGCGGCACGTGCCCAGGCCGGGCGGCGTCGGCTACGGCTTCGGCTCCTGACCCGGTGGCGGCGGGGTCACCGGCTCACCCGTGATGACGTGGGGCGGCGGCGCCGGCTCGTCCTCCTGCTCCTTCATCGCCTTGGCCTCGGCCTTGAGGATGCGGGCCGACTTGCCCGCGCTGCGGGCCAGTTCGGGCAGTTTCTTCACCGCGAGGACGAGGATGATGACGATCAGGATGACCGCTATCTCGCTGAGTCCGAACATGGTCAGTCCTCGCCGCCCTCGTCCTCGTCGTCGCCCTCGAAGAAGTCCCCGACCTCGTCGACGACCTCGGCGGCGACCATGCCGCCGACGACGCCCACGGCGAGCCCTGCCGCACCCGCGGCGATCGCCGTGCCCATGCCGGGACCGGAGCGGTGGTGCCCGCCGTCGTGGTGGTGCTCGCCGTAGTGGGGCTGCCCGTGGTGGTGGCCGTACGGATCTCCGTAGTGCCCGCCGTGCTGGGTGCCATGCGCCGGGTGCTGTTCGACCAGCTGACGGATCCAGCCCTCGACCATGGCATTCCAGTCCTGCTGGTGGACCACGTCGTGGCCGACGGAGAAGCGGTTGACCGCGTCGTGGCCCCCGGAGAAGAGGCCGCCGCGTTCGTCGGCCTCCAGGACCACCTCCATGCCGCCGGGCGTGGCGAGGAAGGTCAGTTCGATCTCGTTGACGGCGTGCGCGTACTGCGGGGCCGGGGTCAGCTCGATCTCCTGGTAGAAGGGGAGCTGCTGGCCGGTGCCGCCGATGTGCCCGTACTCCAAGTCGGCCGACTTGAAGCCGAATCCGAGCTGCCCGAAGGCCTCGAGAATCGCCTCCTGGGCCGGGAGCGGGCCCACCGTGAGCGGGTCCAGGTCGCCCTTGTCCTTCGCTCCGGCGACCGCCAGTTCCGTGCGCACACCCAGGACGATGCCGAGCCCCTGCCCGTACAGCTCGGTGACCGGTGTCTCCCACGGCAGTGTCACCGTGAACGGGACGCTCTGCTCCGCGCCCTCGGCGAGCCGGAACCCGCCGCCGACCGTGAACCGGTCGAAGACCACCACGCCGTGGCTCTCCCCGTCCTCGTGCTCGGCCTCGACGCGGGCGACGAGCTCCAGGGTGATGTGGTCGATGTCGAAGTCGCCGCTGCCACCCTTGAGGTGGACCTGGCCGGAGAGGGTGCCGCCGGGAGCGGCGGCCCCCGGGGCGAGGACGGTGTCGACGGTGGGGCCGCCCACACCGAGCGAGCCGAGCAGTCGTTTGAACACCATCGAGGCGTTCACTCCCTTTGTTCGTACGAGGGTGACGAAAACCGTGTGGACGTCGGGGAACAAGCTCGCCGACGTCCACGTTCTACAGGCGCGTAGAAGCTTAGGCGGTGCCTGCCCGTGTCCGGTGCACGGCGGGCGCTGCCGGGCAGGGAAAGTCCGAAAGACGTTGTTGATCGGGTCTTTTGGAGTGCTTGACGAGCGCGCTTTGCCGTGCTTTTACCATGGTGGTGGGGCTGTCGCCCCGTCGAGATGCCGGGATCGTCCGATCCCCTGAACGAGAAGGAGCCACAGCCCGCGATGGGTGAGCCTCCCAGTAGCCGGCGCTGCGCCGTGCCTCAACTTCTGACTGGTGCCGATGTGCGACGGGCGGAGGTGGGGCGGCGATGACCGAGGCGCTGTTGCTGGTGCTCGCGCTGCTGCTCACGCTGGCCTGCGCCGTGTTCGTGGCGGCCGAGTTCTCCCTGACCACGGTGGAGCGCGCGGATCTGGAGCGGGCCACGGAAGCGGGGGAACGCGGCGCGTCCGGAGCCCTGAAAGCCGTACGTCGGCTGACGTTCCAGCTGTCCGGCGCCCAACTCGGCATCACCGTCACCTCCCTGGTGATCGGCATGCTTGCCGAGCCCTCCCTCGCGGCCTTGCTGCGCGGGCCGCTGGAGGCGGCCGGGCTCGGCGGCGCCGCCTCGTCGGTCGCATCCGTGCTCGGCGTGGCCGTCTCGACGGTGATCCTGATGGTGATCGGTGAACTGGTGCCGAAGAACTGGGCGATCGCCCGTCCGGTCGCCGTGGCCAAGGTGGTGGCCGGACCGCAGCGCGGGTTCACCGCCGCCTTCGGTCCGTTCATCCGGCACCTGAACAATACGGCGAACCGCTTCGTGCGGCGCTTCGGCCTGGAGCCCGCCGAGGAACTGGCGTCCGCGCGCAGCCCGGAGGAACTGGTCGCCCTCGCCCGGCACTCCGCCGCCGAAGGGGCCCTGGAGCCCGACTCGGCCGAACTGTTCGTGCGCACCCTGCACTTGAGCGAACTGACATCCGAGAACGTCATGACGCCCCGCGTGGACGTGCGGGCCCTGGAGGCGCACGCGACGGCCGCCGACGCAGCCAATTTCACGCACGCCACCGGGCTTTCCCGCTTCCCCGTCTACCGAGACAGCCTCGACGAGGTCATCGGTACCGTCCACATCCGCGACGTCCTCGCCCTCGCTCCGGAGGAGCGGCAGCTCACCCAGGTCACCGATCTGGCGACCGCGCCCCTGCTCGTCCCCGACAGCCTGCCCGCCGACCGGCTCCTGGAGCGGTTGCGCGAGACCCGCACCATGGCGGTCGTCATCGACGAGTACGGGGGCACGGCCGGCGTCGCGACCGTCGAGGACATCGTCGAGGAGGTCGTCGGCGAGGTGCGCGACGAGCACGACCCCGTCGAGACGCCCGACCTGCAGCCGGTGTCCGAAGAGGCGGGCGACCGCCGGGCGTGGGTGGCCGACGGTGGCGTCCGCATCGACCAGCTCACCGGGATAGGACTGAACGCGCCCGACGGGCCGTACGAGACCGTGGCCGGACTCGTAGCCACCCGCCTGACGAAGATCCCGGCTCAGGGCGACAGCGTCGATGTGGACGGCTGGGAGCTGACCGTTCTTGACGTCGAGCACCACCGCGCCGACCGGGTTCGCATCGTCTCCCCGGCGCCCGCCGTCGAGACCGACGAGCTGCTGGAGGAGGCCCGATGACCGCCCTGCAACTCGCCATCGGCGTACTGACGCTGCTCACCAACGCCTTCTTCGTCGGCGCCGAGTTCTCCCTGATCTCCGTACGCCGGAGCCAGATCGAGCCGCGCGCGCAGGAGGGGAGCAAGCGGGCCCGTTCCACCCTGTGGGCCCTGGAGCACATCAGCGCCATGCTGGCCACCGCCCAACTCGGCATCACGGTCTCGTCGTTGGTGCTCGGCGCCGTCGCGGAACCCGCGATCGCCCATCTGCTGGAGCCCGCCTTCGAGGCGGTACACGTTCCGCACGCCCTGGTTCACCCGGCCTCTTTCGTGATCGCCCTGACGGTGGCGACGTACGCCCACATGCTGTTCGGCGAGATGGTGCCCAAGAACATCGCACTCGCGGCGCCCGTGCGCACCGCGCTGCTGCTCGGCCCGCCCCTGGTCGCCCTCACCCGCGCCCTCAAACCGGTCGTCTTCGGCATCAACGCGTTCGCCAACGCGCTGCTGAGGCTGCTTCGTGTCGAGCCGAAGGACGAGGTCGAATCGGTGTTCACCGACGACCAGCTGGCCCGCATGGTGCTCGACTCCAGCGAGGCGGGGCTCCTGTCTCCTGCCGATGGCGAACGCCTGCGGGACGCCCTGGAGCTGGGGGCCCGCCCGGTCGGGGAGATCGTCGTGCCCGGGCAGAAGATGCGTACGATCACGGACACCACCACGCCCGCCGAACTGGAACGGGCCGCGGCCGACGCCGGCTTCTCCCGCTTCCCGGTCACGGGCGCGGACGGAGCGTTGCTCGGCTACCTGCACATCAAGGACACGTTGGGGGTGGCCGAACGGGATCGTGCGTTCCCGCCCGCCATGCTGCATCCGCTGACCCGGGTACGCATCGACACCCCGCTCGACGACACCCTCACCGCGCTGCGGGCCGACGGCAGTCATCTGGCCGCGGTCACCGGGGACAAGGGCACGGTCATCGGGTTCGTGACGATGGAGGACGTACTGACGGAACTGGTGGGTCCGGCCGCGCCCACACCGCTGTGACGGTTTTCGGGCAGAAGGCCGGGCTGGAACGGAACCCTTCCCACGGTCCGCATGGTCGACGCGGATTCCTTGATGCGGTCCCACAGGACACAGACACAGCTGGTGGCGAAGGAGAACGATCTGAAGTCCGGGGCCTTCCAGGACGCGTCCATGGCGATGTGCGCGCTGGTGGCGGCGGCCGACGGCACCATCGACGCCTCGGAGCGGCGCCGCGTCGCGCAGCTCATCATGAGCAATGAGGTGCTTCAGAACTTCGACGCCACGGACCTTCAGAAGCGCTTCGAGGCCAACCTCGACAAGCTGACGGCCGACTTCGACTTCGGCAAGGTCAGCGTGTTGCAGGAGGTCGCCAAGGCGAAGAAGAAGGAGGCCGAGGCGCGCGCTGTGATCCAGATCGGCATTGTCATCGGCGGTGCGGACGGCGACTTCGACCCGACCGAGCGGGGCGTCGTGCGCGAGGCCTGCCAGATGCTCGGCCTGCCGACGCGCGAGTTCGACCTGTAGGCGGAGTGATTCAGGGGACCGGTGGGCTTTCGCCTGCCGGTCCTTTGTGCGTCACAACGGAGTCGCCGCGTGGAGCAGGGCCGCCAACGTCAGCGCCGAGTTCGCGGAAGACAGAGCGGAGGTCACGGCCCCGGCGCCGGCCGTCCAGGCCGCGAGCCCCACGGTGGTGAACACCATGGATCTGCCGGGCGCCCGCAGCGGCAGCGCGAGGAGGCCTGCGACCCGGCAGGGGACGGGCCCCGCCGCGGCGAGTGCAGCGAAGACGGGCTCGCGCACCGCGCCACCGGACATCGCCACCTTGCCGATGGCGCGCGCGACCACCTTGCGGTCGCCCAGGCGTTGCGCTGCCTCCTCGTCGGCCCACCGTTCGGCCGTGTACGTGACGGCCGAATGCAGCGGACGCAGAAACGGGTTGGCGCGGGCCGCGAGTCGGACCGTGAGCAGATGCCGGTGATGCCGGGCCGCGAGATGGGCCCGCTCATGGGCGAACACGGCCCGCCGGTCCGCGGGCCGGAGGCGCTTGAGGAGCGACGTGCTGACCACGACGCGGCAGCGTCCCGACCGGGCGGCGGGCAGGGCGTAGGCGTAGGGCCGCTCGTCGGGCAGCACTACTACTTCGGTTTCCGGCAGGCCGGCGAGCGCCACATGGGCGTCGCGGCGTAGCGTGACGTGCCGCCACAGTGTGCGCGCACCGGCGGCCACGACCGCCAGCAGGGCTGGGACGGCCGCCTTGCCCACGATCTCGTCCTGCGGGACGGCGGCCCGCACCTGCGGGTCCGACCAGCCGTCCGGCAGCGGATTGCCGGGCAGCTGCGCTGTACCGACGATCATCAGCAGCGCCAGGCATGTGGTGCTGCAGGCGGCCATCACGGCGGCCACGGCTGTGAGGAGTCGTGTCGTGGTGCGGGATGGAGACGATGTGCGGCGAGCCGTGCGACCGGCCAGGCCGTGAGCGGCAGAACCAACGGCAGGAATACGAAAATGCCCATGACCTCAGTCGGCCGCTTCCTCGTCGGCGCGACGCAGCAGGCCGCGCAGCATCTGCTCGTCGCCTTCGGGCAGGGACGTGACGAAACTGGCCAGAACCGCCTCCCGGTCGGGCTCGGCGTCCAGCACTTTGCGCATTTTCAGGGCCGCGAGACCGGCCTCGGCGGAAGTGGCTGTCCACAGGAACGACCGGGCCCTCCCACTGACGCGTGACCACGTCCTTGGCGTGGAGGCGGGCCAGGATCGTGATCACCGTGGTGTAGGCAAGGTCGCCGCTGATCTGGTCCCGCACCCATCCGGCGGTCTTCGGGGCGTCCGCCGCACGCAACACGGCCAGGACCTGTGTCTCCAGCTCGCCCTGGGCGCGTCGTTGTTGCCCGTGACGTGGGTCCGGCACGCTGCTCCTCCTGTTCGCTGAGGGTGGGTGGGTCTGCTCATCATCGCTGCTCGTGCGCGGGAGTTCACGCTCTACCGGCTATCTTCTACACGCATGTAGATTTGAGGCAGGGGAGGGGCAGGTCAGATCCGCGCTTGCCGGGGCCGACGGATTGGCCGCCCGGGCCATCTGACATATCGGGGAAGAGTGTGCGAGTACCACAACGGATACTGGCGCGGGGCGAACGGGGAGCTCGCTTTGGGGAGTTGCTCGAACAGGTGCTGGCGCAGCCTGAATTCGCGCGACTCCCGGCAGAGGTTCGCGTCCGTCTGCGTGACGAGGCGACGCGCGAACGCCTGCTGACCGAGGCACAGGCCGCGGCCGAATACGCGGGCTACCTTCAAGCACGGGGAACAACCACGGCGTCTCCGGCCTTCTCCCGCGCGCGGGACGGTGTTCTGCCCGCCCTCGCGGTCCTCGTGCCCGCCATCTCGGCGATCGCCGCCGCGGTCTTCCTGGGCTCGGATTCACGCTGAAGTTCTTCCTGGCCCGCATCTCGCTGGGTGGCGGACTGGTCGTGGCGGGAGTGACGTGCGCGGTGGTGGCCGCGACGGCGGGACTGGTCGGCGTGGTGTGCCGCACTGGTGGAACGGGGGCTCGTGCCGTTCTTGAAGGCTCACCTAGGGCTTGTCGTTTGGATCAGGCCGGGCTCGCGGGGCCTGGCCTGATCCAAACGACAAGCCCTAGCGGGATGTTGAACGGCGTCGTGGCCCTTCGGACGCTTCATCAGCCCGGCCGCGTGTCCCCCAGAGGCGTCTCGGCCTCATGCGATGCCGGTGAGGCGGCCTGCACCAGGCCCGTCTCGTAGGCCATCACAACCGCTTGGACCCGGTCGCGGAGCTGGAGTTTGGCCAGGATGCGGGAGACGTGTGTCTTGACGGTGGTCTCGGACAGGTGGAGGCGGGCAGCCAGTTCAGTGTTGCTCAGGCCCCGGGCGAGCAGGAGCAGAACATCGAGTTCGCGTGGGGTCAGTGCCGCCATGCCCGGGTGAGGTGCGGCCGGTGGCGCTGCTTCGGGGTCTCGGCGGGCGTGGCGTTCGACGAGGCGGCGGGTGATGGCCGGGGCGAGGAGGGCGTCGCCGGTACGGACCAGGCGGACGGCGGCAACGAGGTGTTCCGGCGTGACGTCCTTGAGGAGGAAGCCGCTGGCGCCGGCCGCCAGCGCCTCGTAGACGAGGTCGTCGAGATCGAAGGTGGTCAGCATGATGACGCGGGGTGCGGTGGCCGCCTCCGAGGAGTCGCGCAGGATGCGGCGGGCGGCCTCCAGTCCGTCGAGTTCGGGCATCCGGATGTCCATCAGCACCACCTCGGGGCGGGTACGCAGCACGGCGTCCACGGCCTGGGCGCCATCGGCGGCCTCGGCGACCACGTCGATGCCGTCAGCCGTGAGGATCATGCGAAAGCCGGTACGGACGAGCGCCTGGTCGTCGGCGACCACAACGCGCAGCGGGTGGTCCGTCACGACGCCTCCAGGGAGATCAGGGCGGCGATCCGGTAGCCGCCGTCCGGGGTCGGTCCGGCG
Organism: Streptomyces sp. NPDC051684; assembly: GCF_044453445.1. Lineage (NCBI taxonomy): Bacteria > Bacillati > Actinomycetota > Actinomycetes > Kitasatosporales > Streptomycetaceae > Streptomyces > Streptomyces sp. NPDC051684. The sequence continues at coordinate 104,493 of NZ_JBITCS010000015.1, forward strand.
TCGAGTGATCCACCGTAGACCGCGATTCTCTCGCGCAGGCCGATCAGTCCATGGCCGCCCCCGCCGGCCGCGCCGGCGCCCGGTGTGCCGCCGGTGTCGCTGACCTCGACCCGCAGGGACTCGGGCTCATAGGTCAGTGTCACGGTCGCTCTCGCTCCCCGTGCGTGCTTCATGGTGTTGGTCAGCGCCTCCTGGACCACCCGGTATACGGCCAGGCCGATGCCTGACGAGACCTGGCAGGGGGTGCCGGTGACAGTCAGCTCGACCTTCTGGCCCGCTTCGCGTACCCGGTCGACGAGGTCGTCGAGCCGGCCGAGGTCGGGCTGAGGGGCGAGATCTTTGGCGGACGGTGAGGTGCTGTCCTCGGCGTTCATGGTGAGCAGGCCCATGGTGTGCCGCAGTTCGGTCATCGCGGAACGCCCACTTGCTTCTACGGCAAGGAGGGACTCGCGGGCCATCGCGGGTTCGGCGTCCATGACCTTCCGCGCGGCGCCGGCCTGGATGACCATCATGGAGACGTTGTGGGTGACCACGTCGTGCAGGTCGCGGGCGATACGAGCCCGCTCACGCTCGGCGGCGCGGCGCAGTTCCTCGGTCTGTTCCCGTTCCAGGGCCGCCATCCGTTCTTGCCGTGCGTCGGCGCGCAGCCGCCACTGGCGCATGCCGTCCGCGACGACGGCCAGTGGCACCACGATGAGCAGCGGCACGTACTCGTTCTGGATGGTGGGCACATCCGGGGTCCTGGCACCGTTCAGGACGAGCAGTGCCACGGCGACGCTGGCCAGGGTAGGTATCCGGTATGGGCTGTGCATGACGGCGGAGTACGTCGCGACCAGCGTCGCATAGAGGATCATGCGCGCCTCGCTGCCCGGCGCGATCAGCCCTGCGGCGATCACCGCCCAGAGCACGGCCAGCGGGTAGCGGCGGCGCAGCGCCAAGGGAAGGGAGCACAGAAGCATTGGCGCCAGCGCGCCGATGTAGTTCCCGGACCCCTCGACCAGGCGCACCGTTCCGTCAACGATCTTGTATGTGCGGTCCATGCCGACACTCAGGCCGGAGTTGACCGCGGCGATCGCGGCGAACAGGGCGAAGGTCCCGTCGAGGACCAGGGCACGCCGGGTAGGCCGTGGCGCGGGGCCGGTCGGCCGCCTCAGCGCCGCGCACCCGAGTCTCAGGCGGTCCGCCGCCGATACGTTCGTCACCCATCGATTGTCACAGGCGGCGCGCGCCGCCTGCGTCCTCCTTTCGGCCGGGGCCGGCTGCCCGCGTACTTCGCTGGTCTACATCTGGCGGAGGACCCCGGCCGGGGTCCTCCGCGGGCAGGAGGGGAAAGGGGCCGGACGCCGGACGCGCCCGACCGCCCGCCGCTCATAGCGTCCAGCGGTGCCGGTCAAACGGACCGGCCCGCAGAGGAGGACGACGCGTGACTGCCGCACCTGCCGCACTGAGAGCCCGTGGCCTGGGCAAGAAGTACCGACATCACTGGGCACTCTCGGACTGCACACTCGATGTCCCCGCGGGCCGCGTCGTCGGCCTCGTCGGCCCCAACGGGGCAGGTAAGTCAACCCTGTTGAACCTCGCCACCGGCATGCTCGCCCCGACCACGGGCACCATCGAGGTCTGCGGCGGCCGCCCGGCCACCGGCCCCGCCCAGCTCGCCAAGGTCGGCTACGTCGCCCAGGACACCCCTACCTACGCCGCCCTGACCGTCGCCGAGCACCTCACGCTCGGCGCCCGCCTCAACCCCCGCTGGGACGCGGCCCTCGCCCGCGACCGGATCCACCGCATCGGCCTCGATCCCGGTCAGCGGGCCGGGCGCCTGTCCGGCGGGCAGCGCGCACAGCTCGCCCTCGCCCTGGGCCTCGCCAAACGCCCCGAACTCCTGGTCCTGGACGAGCCGGTCGCCGCACTCGACCCCCTGGCCCGCCGCGAATTCCTGGACGATCTCACCGCCGCCCTCGACGAGCAGGAACTGACGGTCCTGCTCTCCTCCCACCTGGTCTCCGACGTCGAACGGGTCTGTGACCACGTGATCGTGCTCGTCGACTCCCAAGTCCAAGTAAGCGCCGGAACAAGCGACGTGATCGCTGGACACCACCGCCTCACCGGTCCGGTCAACGCCCCTGCCGACGTGCCCTCCGGGCACCACATCGTCTCGACGTCCCACGTCGGCGGACAGGCCACCCTCGTCGTACGTGGAGCCGTCCCTGCCACCGGCGACCCCGCCTGGACAGCAGGCCCGCTTTCCCTCGAAGACATCATCCTTGCCTACATCGGCCAGACCGACACCCCCACCCCGCGCACCCGCCCGACCGCCGACCTGGAGACCCGCTGATGATCTGGCTGACCTGGCGCCAACTGCGTACCCAGGCAACGGCGGTGATCGCCGCACTGGTCGGCCTCGCCGCCCTCCTGGCTGCGACCGGCCCCCACCTGACCGGCCTGCACACAACCGCCGGACGCGGCCTCGTCCAACAGCTCACCCCCACCGACACCACCCTCTACTTCGTCGGCGGCATGGCCGTACTCCTCGTGCCCGCTCTCATCGGCATGTTCTGGGGAGCCCCACTCGTCGCCCGCGAACTGGAGACCGGCACCCACCGCCTCGCATGGAACCAGGGCGTCACACGCACCCGCTGGCTGCTCACGAAACTCGCGCTCACCGGCCTGACCGCCACCGCCGCCACCGGACTGATCACCCTCGCGGTCACCTGGTGGAGCAGCCCGATCGACCAGGCGGTCGCCGCGGGTGGATCCGACAACACGGACAACTTCGTACCCCGCATCGACCCGGCGATCTTCAGCGCCCGCGGCATCGTCCCGCTCGGCTACACCCTCTTCGCCTTCGTCCTCGGTGTCGCCTTCGGAATCGTCATCCGCCGCACGCTCCCAGCCATGGCCGCCACTCTCGCGACGTACACCACGGTCATCCTGGCCCTGCCGATGTGGCTCCGCGAACACCTTGTCCCCGCAACCACCGTCACGGTCCCTTTCACCCGCGACCGCATGGCCAACTACCTCCTCGATTCCGTCTCCCACGTCGACATCGGAAAGCCGGACGTGTGGGTCACCGCCGAGCAGACCCTCGACGACACCGGACAGCCGGCCCATGGCATGCCGTCGGCGTACACCGACTGCGAGTCGATCAAGTCGTGCGTCGACGCCCTCGCCAGGGCCGGCTACCACCAACGCGTCACCTATCAGCCCGCCGGCAACTTCTGGACCCTGCAGTGGACAGAGTGCGGCATCTTGCTCGTTCTCGCCCTTTCCCTCGGCGCGCTGTGCGTCTGGTGGACGCGGAAACGTCTCAACTGACACCAACCGGCTTCAGCAAAGGCACACGCAGAGGAGACAGGCGCATTTCTGAGGACGCTTCGTCGGGCCGAAGCCGCAGGCCGGTGGGGCAAGGTGAAGGCGGGTGACAGCCGCCGGTGTTCTCGGGCCTCGGGCATGTCACTGCCTCGTTCGGCAGACGTCACTTGGACGGTCGGCGCACCCCGTTAGATCCCATTCCCGTGAGCAGCAACACGATTCCGTTACCCGAGCGCACCCGCTCGCACCGCCCTGGCAGCCCGTTGCCGTGCCATCGTCGGGGCACGCTGGTTCGCCGTCGCCGTCTTCGCCCTGATCCTCGGCAACGCCGCCGTTCTCGGCGTGGAGACGTACAGCGGTGTCACCGACCGTTTCGACGAGGAACTGAAGCTGCTCGGAACCACCCCCGTCAGTCGCAACTTTCCATGGATCGCAGCGCAACTGAAGCCACAGGCCTTGCGGGAGGACCGCATCCTCCAGGAGATCCACGCCACCGGTGGCGACGTCCGGCGCATGTGACCTCTTCGGCCTCTCGATCGCTGCAGCCCTCCGATACGCCGCCACCATCGAGCACCCCGACCTGGCTGGTGGGGTTGGTGACGCCGCCGAGGGCAAGGCCCAGGGGTAGCGAACACCCGAGTGGGCGGCCGTGACGAGCGACTGCGATCGTGGGGGCCATGGGTGAACTGGTGGAGCGAGTCGACGAGCAGGACCAAGTGCTCGAAGTCGTCGACCGGGGCGAGGCAATTCGTCACGAGTGGCTGCATCGCGTCGCCACGGTTGTCTGCCGCGATCCCGTCGGACGGATCCTCGTGCATCGTCGTCCCGGCAACACGTCCCGCTTCCCGGGGAAGCTCAACTGGATGCTCGGCGGCGCGGCCGAAGTCGGCGAGTCGTACGAGGAAGCAGCGGCCCGCGAACTGGCGGAAGAACTTGGCGTACAAGCAGCCCCTCGATTCGTATTCAAGTTCCTGTGCGCGGGCGTGATCAGCCCCTACTGGCTCGGCCTTCACGAGGCCGTGATCGAGGGGCCTGTGCAACCTGATCCAGGTGAAGTCGCCTGGCACGGCTGGCTCTGCGAGCGGGAACTGGAAGACCTCGTCCGTCAGCAGGGCTTCGTGCCGGACGCCCGTGAGGCATTTGACCGGTATCGCGCCTTCAAGCTGACGACTCGACCCGAGGGTTAGGCTCGCCATGGGCCACGCCCCCTTGGGCTCATGGGAATCACGACGTCGGTATTCGTGAACTCACGGACGTTGTCGTCAATGTTCTGATCGGTGTCGTCATCACCTCGCTCGACGAGGAGACTGCGTCCTCCATGCCGGGGAACACGTGACTCGACAGCTGTGTCGAAGCGTCGGACCAAGGAGGCAGCCATGGAGATCTCCGGCATCTTCACCGCGATCATCATCGGCATCGTGATCGGCGTACTGGGCCGCTTGGCCATCCCCGGTCGGCAGCACATCGGCATCTGGTGGACGATCCTCGTCGGTATCGCCGCGGCACTCGTCGGCACAGCCATCGCCGGCGCGCTCGACGTCGCCGACACCAAGGGCATCGACTGGATCGAACTGGCCATCCAGGTGGGCCTTGCCGCCCTCGGCGTCGTGGGAATCGAGCGCTTCAAGGGGCGCCGCTGAGACCGGAGGTCGCCGGGCCTCGACGATGGGATGCCCTGTCCCGACAGCTGTGATCGGCGCCGTGGCCGGGGGTGCTCACAGCACACGACGGAGACCTGGCGGCCGCCGGATCCCGGCGGCCGCCAGGTACGCCGACACGGCTCCGGTTGCCGTCCCAACTCCCCATGCCGCCGACGAACACAACTCTCGCGTTGGTCGCGCCTGCGTAACCGCCGCTGATCGGCCTGTACTTGTGGTGCGTGTAGTGCGGGGCGTCGCCGCCGGCCAGTAGGTGCGGGCGATCCGGCGGTAGGCGGCGACCTCGGCCAAGCGTGAATGGCTGTCGGCGAGGGCAAGGTCGGCCTCGCTCTCGCTGCCCCGGACGGGGATCTCGGCGAGCGTCCAGCGCGACCAGGGCAGGGGCGGACGGCTTCTGGCGCTCTCGGCGCCCGCCGCGTGGTCGAAGGATGCGGTCCGTGTGGCCGTCTCGGCGGTCTGACGGCATGGTCCGTTGCAGTGCGGGGCCAAACGGTGGCTGGATCAACTCGCGGAGGGTGCGCAGGGGTTGCCGCTGAGCCGGGCCGGGCGGGCCCGTTTGTCGCTGAGCGTGCGCCCCGGCGGAGCCCTGCCGAAGGTACGTCGGCAGCGGGGTGTGACGTCTCGGCAGGACCGCGCAGCACTTCTGACAGACGGGCACCCTGGAGCCCTCAGCGCGTGTGCCCCCGCGGGCACTGTGCGCCGAGGGAGTCGATCCCGCGCCAGTGATGAGCGCAATAGGGGACATCGCAGTCGGAGCAGAACCCGGCATCGCCCTTGAGGCCGGCGGCGTGCACTTGCGCGTAGGTGCGGGGGTACCGGAATGCGACGCGAAAACGATCGACGTCCGCTGCGTCGAGGCTCTCCCCGATGCCGTTCTCGTACGCGTCGCTCTCGACGATCAGCCACCACGAGTCAGGGGTGCGTACGTGTTCATAGGACGCGCGACGCTCCAGCCCCCAGGACTGCCAGCTGACGGGGACGACTCCGGGTGGCGCGAACTCCAGGCGGGCCACCTGCGCCTTGCAGAGCGCGCACGCCACGCTGAGGACGAACCAGAGGGCTGGTAGCTGTCTCATCTGACCCTGCCGGATGGAGCGTCGGGCACCGGACGGGGCCATCTTTGCACGGTGCAAGCCCTGAGGTGCGGCGAGTGACCGAACCTCTGCCTTTGACATGTTTTGCATAATGCAAAGATATGGAAGGGGAAGTGATGCAGGGTAGAGGGATCGCGCGTCGAGCAGTGCGTTCGATGCGCGGCGGGTCCGGTGCGGTGATGGTTCTTGCGGTGCTGGTGGGGGCGGGGGCGGGCCTCGGTTCCATCGTCTTCCGGTGGTGCATCCAGACATTCACCCATTGGTTCTCAGGGCACGGCGACTATGCGGCATCGCCGGGGAGCGGCAATCCGCATGTTCCCTGGCTCGGCCCGTTCTTTGTACTTCTCACGCCGGTGGTGGGCGGGCTCCTGTACGGGCCCTTGGTGAACCGGTTCGCGAAAGAGGCGCGCGGGCACGGTGTGCCGGAGGTGATGCTGGCTGTTGCCCAGCGCGGCGGCCGGATCAGCCCGAAGGTCGCCGTCGTCAAGACGCTGGCCTCGGCGCTGACCATCGGCTCCGGCGGTTCGGTGGGGCGCGAGGGGCCGATCGTGCAGATCGGCTCCGCGCTCGGTTCGACGCTCGGCCGGTACGTCAAGGTCACCGAGGAGCGTATGAAGCTGCTCGTGGCGTGCGGTGCGGCGGGCGGAATCGCGGCCACGTTCAACGCGCCGCTGGCGGGGGTCTTCTTCGCGATGGAACTCATCCTGCAGGCGTTCACGCTGGAGGCGTTCGGAGCCGCGGTGCTGGCCAGCGTCACGGCGAGCGTCATCGGCCGGGCCGCGTTCGGCGACGTCGCCTTCCTTCATCTGCCCGCATTCCACGTCGACCACCTGGGTCAGTACGCCTTGTTCGCGCTGCTCGGCGTCGTCGCGGGCGCCGTAGGGGTCGGCTTCTCACGGATCCTGTACGCGATCGAGGACGCCTGCGACTGGGCCTGGCGCGGGCCCGAGTGGCTGCGCCCCGCGGCTGGTGGACTCATCCTGGGCCTGGTCCTGCTGGCACTCCCTCAGATGTACGGGGTGGGCTACCCGGTGCTCGAGAACGCCACGCAGGGCCAGTACGCGGTCGGATTCCTGCTGCTCCTGCTGGTGGGCAAGATGATCGCTACGAGCTTGACCATCGGCATCGGTGGCTCGGGCGGGGTGTTCGCGCCGAGCCTGTTCATCGGCGCGATGCTGGGCGCCGCGTTCGGTGCAGGTGCACACGGCCTGTTCCCCGGCTCGGCCGGCGCGGTCGGCGCGTATGCCTTGGTCGGGATGGGAGCCACGTTCGCCGGTGCGTCACGGGCTCCGATCACGGCTGTGGTCATCCTTTTCGAGTTGACCGGCGAATACTCGATCATCCTGCCGCTGATGCTGGCGATCGTGCTCGCCACCACCACGGGTCGCGTCCTGTCGCGGGACACGATCTACACCCTGAAGCTGCGTCGGCGCGGCATCGACCTGGACGGCCCCGCTCCCGGCTCCGTCATCGGCGGTCTGCACGTCTCCGCCGTCATGGAGCCACTGCCGGCCCCGTTGTCCGCCGCCGTCCCGCTGTCCGAGGCGGCCGCGCTGCTGAGCCGGTCCGGGCACGGCGCACTTCCTGTGCTCGACGCCGACGGCGCGTATGCCGGCGTGGTCACCTCCCAAGCGGTGGCCGAGGCGATGGCCGAATCGCCGGACGGAGCACCTCGTACGGTGGGTGAACTCGCCGACATGCCGCGCCGGATCACCAGCGGCCAGACCGTCGCCGCGGCACTGCACATCCTTGTCGCCGCGGCGGGGACCGGGGTGCCGGTACTGGACGAGGGAGAGAGCTTGCCCATCGGGTGGCTCAGTCATCAGGGCGTCCTGCACGCGGTCGCCGCCCGTGCTTCGGGACCCCACCCGGACGCGGCGCGCACTGCGGTACCGGTCGCGGCGTGAGTGTGTCTGCTCCGTGACGAGGACGGTCGTCTCGCGCCTGGGGCGAGGGCCGCTTCGGCGCCGGGCCCGGGTGGGTGCCCGGTTCGGCGTATTTTGCATGGTGCAAATGAGCGTGTCGCCGCAGGAGTGATGAACGGGCGCGGTAGTCGTCGTGGCGTTCAAGTTCGCAGAACGCCCCTGGAGGCCCGATGGCTCCCCGCTCCGTCCGTTCCCGGCTCACCTCGCGAAAAGCGTGGTTCGGGGCGGCCGCCGTGGTCGTCCTCGCCGCGGTGAACGCGCCCGCCGTGCTCGACGTGGCCGGCGGCAAGTACCACGCGTGGAAGATCGACCAGCCGTCGTACAAGGCGAAGCGGGGTCACTGGTCGCTGGCCGACCTGCCCGACGGGCACGACCTCAACTCGATCCACGCGATCCTGCTGCGCACCGGGAAGGTGCTGCTGATCGCCGGATCCGGCAACGACGTGAAGCAGTTCAACGGCGGAGTCTTCAAGTCCACGCTGTGGGACCCGGCCGCGGACACCTTCCAGAAGATCGATACGCCCGAGGACCTGTTCTGTGCCGGGCACGCCCAACTCCCCGACGGGAAGGTCCTGGTCGCGGGCGGCACGGCCCGCTACGAAATGCTCAAGGGTGACGTGAAGCGCGCGGGCGGCGCGATGCTCGTCAAGAACGAGGACCCGGACCGGTCCCGCACCTTCCCCAAGGGCACCGTCTTCCGCTCGCCCGACGGGGCGGAGTACCGCTCGCAGTTCGAAGTGCGGGTCCCGGCGGCGAAGAAGGCCGTGAGCGCCACCGGCACGGCGAGGGTGACGGCCAGCGAGGCCCGCGTGTACGTCGAGTCGGACATCGACGGGCGCCGCGGCATCACCAACACCACCACGCAGTACGCGATCGAGGGCCTCAAGGGCGAGGATGCGGACAACTTCTACGGCATCGCCAACAAGCTGGGCCTTGACAAGAAAGACTTCCAAGGCGTCCGCGACGCCTACGAGTTCGACCCGGTGACGGAGAAGTACACCAAGGTCGACTCGATGAGCGAGGCCCGTTGGTATCCCACGCTGACCACCCTGTCGGACGGCAAGGTGCTCGCCGTGTCCGGCCTCGACGACATCGGGCAGGTCGTCCCGGGCAAGAACGAGCTGTACGACCCGGCCACCAAGACGTGGTCGAAGGCGCCCTCGCGCTACTTCCCGACGTATCCCTCCTTCTTCGTCACCGGCAAGAGCCGCGTCTTCTACTCGGGCTCCAACGCGGGCTACGGGCCCGCCGACAAGGGGCGCGCCCCGGGGCTGTGGGATCTGAGTGACAATTCCTTCATCCCCGTGCCCGGCATCGAGGACCCGGACATCCTGGAGACCTCCTCGTCCGTATTGCTGCCGCCCGCGCAGGACAACAAGGTCATGGTGCTCGGCGGGGGCGGTGTCGGAGAGTCGAAGAAGGCCACGGCCCGCACGGCGATCGTGGACCTCGACGACAAGAAGCCCGCGTTCACACGCGGTCCCGAACTCCCGCAGCAGACGCGCTACTTGAACAGCGTCCTGATGCCCGACGACACCGTCTTCACCACCGGTGGCAGCAACGACTACCGCGGGCGCGGTGCCAGCGACGTCCTGCGCTCGCAGATCTACGACCCGGAGAAGAACGCCTTTACCGAGGCCGCCGCCCCCACCGTCGGACGCAACTACCACACCGAGGCACTCCTGCTGCCCGACGGCCGGGTCGCGGTCTTCGGCTCCGACCCACTCTTCGGAGACAAGGCCAACAGTCGTCCAGGCCGCTTCGAGCAGCGCGTCGAGGTGTTCGAGCCGCCGTACCTGCACCACGGCGACCGTCCGGCCCTCAAGGTCCGGCAGGCATCGGTGCATCGCGGCGGCCGGCTCGCCCTGAAGACGCGGGACGCCGACCGGATCGCCAAGGTGCGGCTGATCCGCCCGGGTTCGGCCACCCACGTGACGGACTTCGACCAGCGTTCCATCGCCCTGGACGTCGAACGGCGCGGCGACGGAACACTCACCGCGTCCGTGCCTCGGAGCTCCTCACTCGTCCCGTCCGGCTGGTACATGGTCTTCGGCTCCGACCGGAACGGCACCCCCTCGAAGGCGGACTGGGTCCGGGTCGAGGCGACGACCTGACCGGCAAGGTGCCGCAACGGCGGAGCCTCGTGTCCATTGATTGGTCGTTCGGCCAAGGCGTACGCTTTGGTCAGTCGACCAAGGCGAGAGGTGCAGGGTGAGTGAGACGAAGCCCCAGGGCCGTCAGGGCGGCGGCGTCCGGTTCCGTGGCGTGAGCAAGACCTATGGCAGCGCCGAAGCTTCGGTCCGGGCGCTGTGCGGCATCGATCTGGACATTGAGCCGGGCGAGCTCGTCGTCGTACTCGGGCCCAGTGGTTCGGGCAAGACCACACTGCTCAACCCCATCGGAGGGATCGAGGCCGCCGACGAGGCCGCCTGACCGTCGCCGGCCAGGAACTGGCCGGGCGCAAGCCGACAGGGCTCACCGGGTTCCGGCGGGCGCACATCGGCTTCGTGTTCCCGTTCTTCAATCTGGTGCCGACACTGACCGCCCGGGAGAACATCGAGGTCATCGTCGAACTCACGGGGCGCGGTGCGCGCGCACGGGCCGCCGAACTCCTTGCCGACGTCGGCCTCGACGAGCGCATGGACCACTTCCCCGCCCAGCTCTCCGGCGGTCAGCAGCGGGTGGCCATCGCCCGCGCCCTGGTCACCGACCCGGACCTGCTGCTCGCCGACGAGCCGACCGGGGCTCTCGACACCGGGACCGGCTGCCGGATCCTGGAGCTGATGCAGCGCTGCAATCGCGAGGGGTGCACCGTGGTCATGGTCACCCACAATTCCGGCATCGCCGCCATGGCCCACCGGGTCGTACGGATGCGGGACGGGCGGGTCGAGTCCGTCGAACGGCAGGCGAACCCCGCCGACATCGCCTCCGTGACCTGGTGAGGCGCGCCATGCGACGGGTGCTGCTCACCAAGACCCGGCGCGATCTGCGGCGCAGGCTCGGCCAGTTCGCCGCCGTGACCGTCACCGTGCTGCTCGGCGTCACGCTCTTCGTCGCCAGCTACGACGCCTTCCTCAACCTCAGCGCGTCCTACGAACGCACCTATGGCCGACTGCACTTGGCTGATCTGACCGCCACCGCGCCGGACGCCCGGCCGCTCGCCGCGCAGGCGGCCGACGCGGACGGGGTCGGCGCGGTGGCCACGCGCACACAGGCCGACCTGCCGCTGACCATCACCGGGCAGAAGCTGACCGGGCGCGTCATCGGGCTGCCCGACGACGGCGGCGCTCCCGCAGTGAACCGGTTCGACCTCACCGAAGGGCGTGCACCCGCCGCCGGGGACGAAGACGGCGCCGTCGTCGAGCGGTACGCCGCCGACACGTTCGGCCTCCAACCCGGCGACCGGGTGCGCGCCTACGACGGCAGCGCCTGGCGCACCCTCACCGTGCGCGGCGTCGCCGAGTCGCCCGAGTACCTGTGGCCCGCGTCCAGCCGCCAGGAGGCGCTCACCGACCCGCACTCCTTCGCCGCGCTGTACGTGCCCGAGCCGACCGCCCGCGCACTGGCCGGCCGGAAGGCCCCGAACCAAGTGCTCGTCGAGTTCACCGCGCACACCGGATCCGCGACCGAGGACCGGGCCACCGGCGCGTTCCGGGACGCGGGTGCCGTCCATGTCGAGCCACAGCAGGACCAGCCCTCCAACGCCACACTCGCAGAGGACCTCAAGGGCTTCAACGAGATCGCCGTCGCCTTCCCGCTGCTGTTCCTGTCTGCCGCCGGGGTCGCGTCATACGTCCTGCTCACCCGGCTTGTACTGGCCGAGCGCCGCGTCATCGGTACGCTGCTCGCCGCCGGGGCGGCGCGCGGCGCCGTCGTACGCCACTACCTGAGCCACTCCGTCATCACCTGCACCGCCGGGGCCGTCCCCGGCGTCGGGGCCGGCGCCGTGGCCACCGACGCCATGACCCGCGCCTACACCTCAGAACTCGGCATCCCGGACACGGTTGTGGGACGGCACCCGGCAACAGCCCTGCTGGGTGTGGCGTTCGAGCTCGTCGTGGGCCTGGTGGCGGGGCGCGCCGGCGCTCGCGGCGGCCCGGCCGGTTCGGTGCGGCTCTCGCCCGTGCCCGGCGCCTCCCGGCGAGCAGGCGGATGGCGCTGCGCGACCTGGGCCGCAGCAAGCGCCGCACCCTGGCCACCATGAGTGGAGCCGTGCTCGCACTGGTACTCGTCCTGACCTCCGTCGGCATGCTCACCACCATGCGCACGATGGTGCGCACCCAGTTCGACGAGGTCCAGCGGCAGGATGCCACCGTGACCGTCACCGCGCAGGCCGCTTCCTCCCACACGGCGGACCGGCTGGGCGCCCTGGACGGCGTCACGGCCGTGGAGCCGTCGATGCAGGCGCCTGTGACCGTCGCCGCGGCAGACGCAGTAGGCGGCGATGCACACGGGGACTCGTACGGCACCTCCCTGACCGGGTACCGGCCCGACACCGACATGCACGGCTTCCCGGGTCGGGACGGGCGCCCACGCGGCCTGCCCGCCGAGGGAGTGCTCGCGGGCTCGGCGCTCGCCGACCGGCTGCACGTCACGGCAGGGAACCGGCTCACGATCACCACCGCCGGAGGGAAGGCGCACCGGGTGGCCCTCGCCGGATTCGTCGAGGAACCCATGGGCACCTCGCTCTACGGATCCCTGGACACGGTCCGCGCGGCGACCGGCGCCCCGGCCGACAGCTTGCTGCTTCGCTTCACGGACGACGCCGACCGCGACCGGCTGCGGACCCAGATCTCCGGCCTCGGCGGTGTGGTCGCCTACACCGACTCCCAGGCGCTGCGCGCGCAGGTGGACGGCTATCTGGGCCTGTTCTGGATCTTCACCGGCATGATGCTGATCCTCGGCGGCATCCTCGCTTTCGCGGTGATCTACGTGACGATGACGGTCAACATCGCCGAACGCACCGGCGAACTGGCCACTCTGCGCGCCTCCGGCGTGCCGCTGCGTCGGGTGGCCGGGGCGCTGGCCGCCGAGAATCTGACGGCCACGGTCCTCGCGGTGCCGGTCGGCCTGGCCGTGGGCACGGTGGTGGCGTGGGCGTTCATGCGGTCGTTCAGCAGTGACCTGTTCACGATGCGGCTCGACCTCGGATGGCCCACGCTGCTCTTGGCCGCGGTCGGCGTCGTCGGGGCCGCCGCCGTGTCGCAGCTGCCCGCCGTGCGGGCGGTGCGCCGGCTCGACATCGCGCGGGTGGTGCGGGAACGGGCCCAGTGACCCGGAGAGTCGGCAGGCCGTGGTTTGCCCGGCTCACGTGGCCGACCATACGCTTTGGTCGAACGCCTAAGTCGCATGAGCGCGGAGAGGGGACAGCATGGCGCCGACCTCGCAGGAAGCCGGTCGCGAGACGCGCGCGCGGCTACTGCGTGCCGCGGCCGAGCTGATCGTCGAGGACGGCTGGGGTGCGGTGTCCACCCGCCGGGTCGCCGACCGGGCCAAGGTGCGCCCTGCTCTGGTGCACTACCACTTCCGTTCCGTGGACAATCTGCTGATCGAGGCCGCCCTCGGCGCGTTGCGCGAGGAGGTCGGCGCACTCCTGGCCGGAATCCAGGAGGGGGTCGACGGCGGAGTGAGCCTCGAGTTCTTCCTGGCGGAGGTCGCCCGCTATGCGGCGGGCGGTGAGAACACCACGCTGTTCAGCGAGACACTCCTGGCCGCGACCCGGCACGAGCGACTGCGCGCGGAGCTGGGCGAGATTCTCGGCGAGTGCCGATCCGCGCTGACCCGGTGGGTGGCCAGGCAGAACGGGACGGGCGACGCGGAGGCCACGGCCGTGCTGCTGCTGGCGGTCCTCGACGGCCTGGTGCTGCACCGGATCATCGACCCCGGGCTGGGGGCGGTCCCGCTGCTGGGCCCCATGCGCCGCCTCGCGGGCATTGCGGCCGCGGACGAGCGAAACGTGGCGGACGGCTGATGGCGCAGCCGTCGCACGGGCCGGTGCCCGTGCCCGGCACCCTCACACGGTGAGCCGGAAGGAGCGCACGGTCGTCACTGCTGTCACGGCGGCGAACAGGGAGGCGAGCGCGGCCAGTCGGAGTCCGGCCGTGCGCAGTTCGCCGGGTGCGGCGAGACCGCGTGTCGGTGCCCGCTGCTTGGGGTCGTAGACCACCGCGAGCTGCTCGCCCGGCTGTTTCGCGGCGGTGCATCCGCGCCATACCTGTGTGGTGAGCGGTTCGGTCGCCGTGCCGCCCGAGACCGAACAGAGGCGACGCGCCGCGGAGTGAGCCGCCTCTTCGGCCCTCTCCACCGCCGTGACATGCAAGGACTCCACTCGTCCCCGTGTCTTCAGCGCCACGCCGGCGGCGATCTGCGGTGTCGTGAGCGCGAGGCATACGCCAAGTGCGGCGACGACGCCGATCAGCGCGCGACCGGCGCGAACCGTGGCCAGGTGGACGAGCACCACGCCGAGGACGAAGAGCCCGACCTCGCCGCTGCCCAGTGCGGGCGGGCGGCCCGGCAGGCCGATGAACTCGGCGGGACCCCACAGTGTGGTCCGGAGATGGTCGACAAGGTTCTGCCCGGATGGGGGCGCCAGCGGCGATCCTGTTCACCTCGCATGAGCCCCTCCCTCAAAACGACCGGCCATCACCCTTGCATTATGCAAAATGAGGGCAGCTTGTGTGAAGGCGGTGTGGTGAAGGCGGGTCAGGTGCTGTGTCCCGACGGCAGGTTGGCCCAGCCCAGCGGGTGCGGATCGGTATCAGTGCCGTCCGGGGCGGGAGGTTCACCACCGGCTTCGTTGAACGCGGTCAGGGCATCGACCAGCGAGGCCCGGTGCTCCGGTGCGAGGCGTTCCACGATCCCGGCGATCTCCTGACAGCGTCGCATGGTCACGTTCTCCACGGTCAGTCGACCTTCGTCGGTCAGCTGCAACAGGGTCTCGCGCCGGTTGTCCGGATTGATCTGCCGGTCCGCGAGCCCGGCGGCGATCAACCGGTCCACCATGCGCATCGCGGTCGAGGGCGCCACGTGCAACAGCTCGGCGAGCGCCACGAGTTTGGTCGCGCCCCGGGTCGAGAGAACCACCAGCATGCGGAACTGTGGAAGCGTGACGCGGTCCTCGACCTCCGCGAGCGACCTCGCCGAGACCGCGACGAGCAGCCGCGACGCCGTCAGCACGGCGCGGGTCACCGCATCGACATCGTCCATGACCCCGAGCGGGGCGCTGTGCTTCGCCATGTCCTCTTTCTATCGCGCCTGCGCGGATGCGCAATCATCTGTTCCGCCTCTGCCGCAACTCATTGCCCGCCCTTTGCGTCCTCAGGCCGGTGATAGCGCAGCAGGAGCATCGCGGCGTCGTCATGCAGGGGACCCGCCGCATGGCGGACCACGTCCTCGCGCAGGATCTCCAAAGCACCCTGTGCGTCCTCACAGGCGAGCAGAGCCGGCGCACGTTCGGGGAGTGGATAGAAGGCCCCGGTGGCGTCACGGGCCTCGGTCACCCCGTCCGTGTACAGCAGGAGTTGCTGGCCGGGCCGGAATTCGACCGGGTACGGGGCCGGGGAGTCGCCGCCGTGCATCCCCAGGCCGAGCGGAAGCGCGAACGCGGGCGGTTCCGGCAGGTCGACCGTGCCGTCCTCGCGAAGGAGAAGCGGTGGCGGATGGCCGTGATTGAGGAACACGACCTGCTCCGTCTGCGGCCGTACCTCGGCCAGGATCGCGGTGACGAACTTCTCTCC
Source organism: Streptomyces sp. NPDC051684 (assembly GCF_044453445.1). Taxonomy (NCBI): domain Bacteria; kingdom Bacillati; phylum Actinomycetota; class Actinomycetes; order Kitasatosporales; family Streptomycetaceae; genus Streptomyces; species Streptomyces sp. NPDC051684. The sequence continues at coordinate 120,218 of NZ_JBITCS010000015.1, forward strand.
ATTGGCCTCGCGCGCCATGCTGCGCTCGAGTCGGGCGCCGATGGCCGACAGGTCCGGCTCCTCGTGCGCGGCCTCCCGAAAGGTACCCAGGACGACAGCCGCGGTTTCGACGGCGGCAAGTCCCTTGCCCTGCACGTCACCGACGATGACCCGGATTCCGTGCGGCGAGGCGACCACCTCGTACAGGTCGCCGCCGATGCGGGCCTCGGCCAGGGCGGAGGTGTACGACACCGCGACTCTGAGTGGTCCCGCGCTGCGGGGGACCGGCCGCAGCAGGACTCGCTGTGCGACCTCCGCGATCGATCTGACGCTGGCCAACTCCGCTTCGCGCCGCCGTCGCATGACGGCGGCTGCGACCCCGGTCGCGGTGACGCCGGCCACCGACAACATCGCCGTGTACCCCCGTCGGGTTTCGAACAGCCCGTCGTACAGCCCCAGGCTCGCACAGAGCACCAGCGCGACCACGCCGGTCAGCATGGTGCGCCGCCATGTGCCGATCAGCCCGGCGAAGGCGGGCCCGAGTGACACCAGCGGAAGAAACCCCACTTCAGGACCGGCTGTGAGGTCCACCCCGGCCACAACCGCCATTGCCGCGACGGGCAGCCAGGACAGAACCAGCTGTCGGTCCTGTCCCTCGACGATGGTGGCCATGGTGCTCCCGGCGGTGTTGCTTCGGCGTGCGAGCCGCCTTCGCCGAGCGACCCTCCCCCCGAGCTTTAGACTATGCAAAGATTGCCTCGCCTCACGGGAACGGACGGGGAGCCGTTACCCAATCGAGTCCGCTGTCCGCAGCACCGTCTTGGGGAAGGCGATGGCATGACGACACCCGAACGCACCACACCGAACCGCCCTGAACTGCCACGGGGGTGGACGCGTCGCCTCGCCCGGCTTCCCATCGGCCTCTATCGGATGGGCCTTGGCCCCCTGTTCGGCAGGCGGCTCCTGCTGTTGCACCACACCGGGCGGGTCAGCGGCCTCGACCGTCGGGTCGTCCTGGAGGTCGTCGCCCACGATTCCGTCGACGGAACCTGGATTCTCGCCTCCGGCTTCGGTCCCAAAGCCGCCTGGTTCCAAAACCTGCGCGCAACCCCGAAGACCGAAATCCAGGTCGGCAACCGCCACTACGCCGTCACTGCCCACTTCCTGACCCCGGAGGAAGGAAGCGACATCATGGCGCGGTACGCGCCCCGGCATCCACGGGCCGCCCGCCGGCTGTGCGCTTTCATGGGAATCGAGGTCGACGGCACCGCGGACTCCTACCGTCGTGCAGGGCGGCAGATACCGTTCGTACGCCTGGAGTCGGCGGAGTGGGGGAGACGGTGAACCGAGACGAACCGTCCTCGCCCGGCTCCCTTCCCGAGGAAGTCTGGCAGCGATTCCTGGAGGACGACGAGCACGCGATACGACGCACCGCCCCTCGGGAGCCGGCCGCGCACGACCGCGCGTCCAGTGCGGTGCGACCGTGCGCGGACCCACTGGGCGCCCCCGGGCGGACCGGCTTCGTGGGCGAACCGTGGCAGCCCAAAGAACGTACGGCTTCAGAGGCATGGGCTCACATCGGGGGCCGGGCGCGTCGCCGTCACGCCGCCCGCGTCGGTGGCGCCGCCACCGTACTGCTGGTGATTCTGGCCATCATGTGCCGCGCGCCCGCCGGTTCATCGGCCGACACCGATCGGCCGGGCGGCGTCATGCTGCAGCAGTCCGAGGACATCCCGAGCGAGCACCCGACGGCGAATACGAAGCCGTCCCGAGCGAGGCCCGGCCCGACGTCCGCGGAGCTGCAAACACCCTCTCGACCGGCCGTTCGGAACACCTGACCCTGCGCGAGCCGCTTGCCCCGTGCCACCGCACGACCGCCACCTCACCGTGTCACCCCGGAGTTCATACCGATGACGTTGCCACCGATACGCAACCGCCGACCCTCCGGCCGCCGCCCCTGGACCTGCCCCGTGCCGCCCGGCCGACCCTTCGGGCGACAGGCGACGGTGGTCGTGCACGAGCCCTCGGCCCCCGACGGCCGTCAGGTCTCTGTTCAGGGCCTGGTCATCGCGACAGTGCATGACGTCCCGGACGTGCTGCGACTGATCCGGAACTTCGGGATCGTTCTCGAGCCGGGGGAAGTCGACAGGACGCCGCTGATCGAATGGCGCGGGGGAGGTTCGTGCGTGTGGGGCCGCTCCTGCTGAATGAGGCGTGTCAGGCGTGGGTGCCGGACAGGGCGATGACGACGTCGTCGGGGTCGTTCTCATGGCGACGGTCTCGCCCGGTGGCGTCCGCTTCAGTGTGTTCGGCTTGATGGAGTGCCCGTCGATCGTGCCGGCGAAGACCAGGATCATCACGTCGACCAGGGCGGCCATGGGGATGTCGGAGACGACCGGCCCGAGCACGCTTGACAGCACCAACAGGAATGCGCCCGCCAGGAAGCCCCTCAGGCACGTAACTCGTCAAGCCAGGGTGGTCGTTGTTCGAGCATGCGCCGGTAGCGTTATGGACATGCCCGAGGCGTGGATCGGCTTCAACTCTCGTGATCGGAAGCGATACTGGTGGCGGGCCGGCATCCTGACGCTGGCGCTCGGTGTTGTGATCGTGGCAATGAGCCTGACCATGCATGAGCCGGGCAAGTGGTGGTGGGTCGGTGGCCTAGGGGCCTTCTCCGCAGTCGCGGTGTTGAGCACGATCAACTCGATCTATGGCCAGACCTTTCTGACCACGACAGGGATGCAGTTCCGCACCTTCGTCCGCAGGCGAGTGGTTCCCTGGAGCGAGGTCGCGCGCATCGAAAAACGGCAGCGGGTTTCACGGAGCGGAACCTGGTCGGACCTTCGTGCCATCAGGACCCATGGACGCTCGCTCACGATTCCGGGGACCCTCACCAACCGCGTAATGGATGCGGAACTTGAGCGGAAGCAGGCCGTCATCCAAGAGCGCTGGTCCCTGTCAATCGGTGGCTGAGGGTCTCATGCTGCGAGAGCCGCAGTTGCGACGGTGGGGAGGCGACGGCCTCCTCGAATGGCTGGCCGTGCTTAAGGCAGTGGTAGAGCGGCCAAGCATGCGGTTGGAGAGGTTCCTCTGTGTTGCAGCGTGCCAGTCGCCGTGGCCGTCGCAGCGCCTGCGGTAGTGGGCTTTGGCGCCCGGTGAGGCGGTAATGGCAGAGAAGGCCCAGAGGTAGCCGGCGTGGTTGAGGCGGTTGTTCTTCACCCATCGGGACGTCATCGTGCTCACGCAGCAGGGACCTGAGCTGGTTGGAGATCTGCTGCCGGTCCCATGTCGCATCTGGGTCGCGCGGGCCGCCCCACTCAGTCCGGGGGCTGCAAGGGGTGCGCCGGCCAGTTGAGCAGACGGGCCCCCAACACGGCGGTCTGCAGGGCGTACCGCTGATCCGGGACCGCGGGGTCGTAGCCCGTCAGGGTCCGGACCCGGGCCATGCGGTAGGCGACAGCCCGGACACTGAGCCCGAGTCGGCGGGCAGTGACGGTGTGCGCGCAACTGCTTTCGAAGTAGGCGCTGAGCGTGCGCAGAAGCGTCCCCGCGCCGCCGCGGGCCTGCTCCAGTCCGCCCAGGACGGTGGCGACCAGGTCCGTGATGGCCGCACGGTCCCGGCCCAGGACCTGAAAGACCAGGAGTTCGGAAGCGTGGATCACGGGCGCCGGCATGGCCAGGCGCGCGGCGATGTCCAGGGTCTCCCGTGCTTCGCGGTAGGCGAGCGCGACGCCGCTCGCCCCCGGACGAGGCCGGCTGATGGCCACCTGCGGGTGCGAGGCCGCCGAGCCATGGACCCGCCGCCCGAACCGCTCGCAGATGTCCGCGTCGGATCCCGCTGACACACAGACAAGAAGCTCGTCCCTGGCCGCGACCAGGCAGGCAGAGCGGCCCTTGCTGCGGCAGGAGGTCATCGCCTCCTCCACGTAGCGTGTGGCTGCGTCGGTCGCGGCAAAGGGTGCCTCGGCCCGGGCCACGGCGACTCGGTGCGGCCCGGTGAGCTGGAAGCCGATGCTGTGCGCGCGCTCCGCCTGACGGCCCAGGTCCTCGGTGCCGCGCAGGAGGCCGTCCAGGAACACATGGCGCATCTCTTCCTCGTGGCGGATCGCCGCGCGGTGCCCGGATTCATAGCCCTCGGTGAGAGCGATCGTCGTGTCGCGCACGAGGCGCAGGACGTGCGCGGGGATCGGTGCGGTCCCTGGGAGTGCCGGATGTGCGATGTCGTGGTCGTCGACCCTCAGATGGGCCTCCACAAGTGTGCGCAAGGGCGTGCCGTTCTCGGCCGCACGTGCCGCGAGCTCGTGAAGACGGGCACGGTCGTCGTCATCGAGTGCGTTCACCGGAACCACCTCGTCACGTTCGCCGGGTCATACGCTTTGCCTGCGACCGGCCACTACTTTGCTTTTACTTTGCCATGGGTCGGCAAGGAAGAACACCTTCAGTTGTCAGCAGGTGCACAGGTCCGGCAAGGGTTTCCGTACCTGGGCCGGGTAGGTCTCCGTTGCCAGACCTTCCGAGGCACCGCACAGGGCGGCGCATGAACCGCTCCGTCCTCCGCCAGGCGCCCTGGACCGATCCATGGACGAGCACCGACTGCCCGGGAGTCGCCATGCGCGTACGTGAACTTGCCGAGCCCTGCACATTCATCGACCCGCGCGAGCCCCTCACCGCCGCTGCCGACCTGCTGGCGGATCAGCGACTTCCGGCACTCCTCATCCAGGGTGCGCGAGGACGTCCGACCGGCATGCTGAGTGCGGGCCAGCTGATCGGAGCGTGTCTGCCTTCCTACGTCGCACTGGACCCGTTGCTCGCCCGCGTCGTCGACGAGGCGCACGCCGACCAGCTGCGTGTGGTGCCCGGGCGAGTGGTCGCCGACTGCCGTGCGGCGGGCCGGGCCCGCCCGCCGTCCATCGCCGTGGACCGTACGGTCATGGAGCTGGCCGAGGTGATGGCGCGTACGGACGCTCCGCTGGTGGTCGTGACGGAGCCCGGTGCCGACGGCGATGCCCGGCCGGTGGGCGCCGTGACGGCCGCGCGCCTGCTGGCATCGCTGCGCCAAGGGCCGCTCCGCTGACCGGCGTTGCGATGGTGCAGCGTGCGCTGTGACGATCACTCGCGTATTCGTCCGACCGTTCCTGACGCTCATGGTCCCAGGTGGTTGTCATGAATCCTGAGATGGACGACCGGCGCATCCTCGCGCTGCTCGAACGGCAGCTGGCGGAGCAGGACCCCGCACTGGTTTCGATCATGGAGGCGTTGAACCGGCAGTTTGCCGATGAGCCCGCGGCGCAGTCCAGTGACCGTCACGAGGCAACGCAGAAGCGGCGCCCGCGGTGGGTGAAGGCCGCCACGATCTACGTGGTCGTCGCCTTCCTGGGAATCCTTCTCACCGCCATCCTCAACGGCGGCGGCACCGCCCCGGACGAGCAGGACACCGACCCGGTACGGGGCCCCGCCACGCTGTCCTCTCAGACGGACCGCCGCGGGCCGAGAAAACGGCCGCGCCGACGGGCGCCTGGCCCTGGCCGTGGTCCTTCCCGCCCGCGAGACGGTCGTGCCAGCGGTTCCTCGCCGCGTCCACACAGATCGAGGGCCGTCCGGGTCGACCGGCATCGGGCTCGCGCAGCACGACTGCGGTGCTGCGTATGCGCGGGCCGTGGCCGAGTACGCGTGATCCGGCGCCGGCCCCGGCGGGATCATCGGCGGGGCCGCGACCGGCCGGGGGACGCACCGGGCTCCAGCCGGCAGGGGCGGCCGGCCACATGAACCACCGCACTCCGGGGTCCCGCACCTTCCTCGGCCGACTCCCCTTGCCGCAGCGCGCCTTCATAGGCAACGCTCTGCGGACGGAGACAGTCGGCGGCATCGTGCTGCTCGTGGCAGCCGTGCTGGCACTGGCGTGGGCCAACTCGCCGCTGAGTGGCTCGTACGAGGCGGTGCGGGACTTCCATTTCGGCAGCGGGGCGCTGGGCCTGGACCTCTCCGTGGCCCATTGGACGGCCGACGGACTGCTCACGATCTTCTTCTTCATCGCGGGCGCCGAGCTGAAACGCGAACTGGTCGTCGGTGAGCTGCGGGATCCGAAGGCCGCGGCCGTGCCCATGATCGCGGCACTGAGCGGCATGGTGGTTCCGGCCCTCGTCTACGGCGTCGTCGTGACCGCCGGCGGAGGAACCTGGAACGGGTGGGCCGTCCCCATGGCCACCGATGTCGCCTTCGCCCTCGGTGCGCTGGCCGTGATCAACACCCACCTGCCGTCCGCGCTGCGCGCCTTTCTGCTCACCCTCGCGATCGTCGACGACCTCGGTGCCATCCTCGTCATCGCGCTCTTCTACACCTCGACGATCCATCTGCCCACGCTCGGGGCAGCCGCACTCGGGCTTGCCCTCCTTGCCTTCCTGCATCACCGGCAGGTGCACGGCTGGTACTGGTACGTCCCGTTGGCCCTGCTGATCTGGTGCCTCACTTACGCCAGCGGCATCCACGCCACCGTGGCCGGCGTCGCCATGGGGCTGTTGCTGCGGGTGGCGAAGGACAAGCGGACCGGGCAGCGTCCGGTCGAGCGCATCGTCCACCAGATCCGTCCGCTCTCCGCCGGTATGGCTGTTCCACTGTTCGCCCTGTTCGCAGCCGGAGTGAGCGTCACCGGCGACACTCTTGGAGCCGTGCTCACGAAGCCGGAGCCGCTTGGTGTGGCGCTCGGCCTCGCCGCGGGCAAGGTGCTGGGGGTGTTCGGCGGCACGTACCTGGCCCTCCGCTTCACCCGTGCCCGGCTGGGCCCCCGCCTCGTACTTGCAGATGTGTTCGCTCTGGCCGTGCTGGCCGGGATCGGATTCACGGTCTCCCTGCTCATCGGTGAACTCGCCTACCCGGAACCGGCGCAGCAGGAGCACATCAAATCCGCAGTACTTCTCGGATCGTTGATCGCGGCGGTCGTCGCCTGCGTGCTGCTGAGGCTGCGGAACAGGCACTACAGACAGCTCGACGAGTCGAAAACCGCCGCTCCGCATCGCACCGGAGCCCCTGGCTCATATGGCCGGAGTCCGGCAGCCCGGCAGGGTCCGGGCCGCCGACATCGGTACGCAAAGCCCTCCTGAGCAGCGCCTACGATGCTGCCCATGACAACCGACCACGCACGAGCCCGCTGGGAGCGACGTACTCAGGGGCCGCTCCTGCTGCTGGCCGTGGCCTTCTCCGTCGCGTACGCCCTGCCGATCGTGGCCCCGGACGCCGCCGAGGCGGTGATGACCACGTGTCACATCACGAGCTGGGGAGTGTGGGGCGCCTTCGCCGTCGACTACGCGGTCCGCTTCGGACTGGCCGACGACCGGCTGCGCTTTGTACGAGCCAATCCACTGGCGCTGCTCGCCGTGGCACTGCCGATGCTCCAGCCACTGAGGCTGCTCAAGCTCGTGTCCTTGCTCCTGCTGGTCGGTCAGCGGGCAAGGATGGCGACCCAGGTGCGCGTCACGACGTATGTCGCGGGCTGTTGCGCGGGGCTGCTGGTATTCGGCGCGCTGGCGGTACTGGAAGTGGAACGAGGCAGGCCGGGCGCATCGATCCACACGCTGGGCGACTCCTTCTGGTGGGCCTTCACGACCATGACCACGGTCGGCTACGGGGACATGGCGCCGACCACCGGTGCCGGACGGGCGCTGGCCATTGGGCTGATGCTCTCCGGCATCGCTCTGCTCGGTGTGGTCACAGCGAACATCGCGGCCTGGTTCATCGCGAACTTCGAGAAGGACGATGCCCAGGAGCAGCGGCAGACAGCGGCGATCGAGGCGCTGACCGAGGAAGTCAGGTCGCTGCGCGCCCAGGTGGTGTCGCTGCATGCTCAACGGCCGCACGGGGCACCGGGCGGCCAGGAGGTCCCCGCGCAGACCGAAGCTTCGGAAGCGTCCGCACGGGCAGCCGACGCCCAGCGCAATCACTCCGGCTGACTTCAGGGCTCTACGCCGCGGCGGTGTTCCGGAGCGCGACTGTGTCAGCTCGGCGGAAGGTGCGATGTTCCTTCCGCGCCGAGGAGTTCGTGCAGCAGGTGCGATGCCGTGATGACGCCCAACAGGTGCGCTCCGTCCTTGGCGCGCTCGACCACCGCTACCAGCGGGCTGCGGACCTGGGCCATCAATGCGGCGACTTCGACCGCAGTGTCGTCGGGTGCGGCGATCGGCGGAGGCGGGGCCTTCTCGGAGAGACAGTCGCCGACGGAGCGACCGTGCAGTGCCCGGCAGAGAAGGTCGGCGTGCTTTTCGTCAATCACCGCGGCGAGGGCCGGGTCTTCGATGACGTACGCGGGCACGAGCACTTTCACCAGCTGCGAAGCGGGCAGGATGGCTCGGGGTTCGCCCTGTTCATCGACCACCAGCAGGCCGGGCAGCTTGTTCTCGGCCATCAGGCGGGCCGCCTCCGTGGCGTCGCTGTCGACGGCCACCGCTTGGTAAGCCACTGCCAGATCCCGTGCGCGCACTGCCTGCTCCTCAGTTAGCTGGAAGGCCTTCTGAGGCCAGGGTCGTACGTCGGGCGCGAACTGGCCAGCTCATCGCCGGGAGTCATCCGGCGCGGGATGACGGAGCGCTGGACGTTCACCTCGGAGCAAGCCCAGAGGCAGTGTCACCCTTCGCGGCGAACTCGGTGCGCCAGCGGTCGATCAGCGGACCCACCTCGCGCTGTATGAAGCCGTAGAAGTCCTCCATCTCCCGCATCCGACGTCCTGCGGCGGTGTCCGGCCCGCCGGATGCCGTCATCCCTTCCTGCGCCACGGAACTCATGGTGGCCAGGAGCTGGTTCTGCTGGCCCATCAACTTCGCCCAGGCTCCGTCCGTGAAGCGGTAATGATCCAGGCGGCTGCCCGGCGTCGGCACTCGCTCCAGGAGCCCGATCGGCGTCAGCTGCTTCACGGCCCCGGACACCGCCCCGGAACTGATCCGCAGCTCCTCGCACAACTCCGCAGCGGTCAAGGTCTCCTGCTGTGAAAACAGCAGTGCCGTCATCACACGCGCGTTGGTCTTCTGCATCCCGCCCTGCGCAAGGATCAACGCCAGCCTCTCGGCGGTGTCCCGGAGCCGCTGCTTGTCGTCGCTCATGGCGCCAAACATTGTGGGAGACATCAAGAGTGCAGTCGCCAGGGCGCATGGCATGACCGACGAAGCATGGAAGAGGCACGCCAACCCCTGGAGCGTCTGGACCCGCTTCGCCGCCGTCCCGGCCTTCGAGCTGGCGATCTGGAGCCGGACCTGGATCGGCTGGTGGAGCCTTGTCGGCGTCGCCGTCGTGCTCGTCTGGCTCTTCTCGCTGAACGTGCGGATGTTCGGGCCGGTAGAGCCCGTCTGCTGGTCCGCTCGCGGCATCTACGGTGAGCAGCTGCACGTCACCGGACAGGCCCCGGCAGAGCACAAGGCCGTCCTCAACTACCTGATGGCAACCGGACTCGTCGGCTTCGCTCTGATCGCCTGGGGCCTCGCTGCCCTACAGGCCTGGCCGTTGGTCCTGGGCACCATGATGGTCGTCCTCGCCCAGTTGTGGCGCATCGACCGCTACGGCCTGCTCTTCCAGCGGCACCAGGAGACCCACCGGAGCGAGCGTGCTGCTTGACGCCGCCCCTCAACCAGTAAGGGCGAAGTAGCGCAGCCACACGTACAGGGCCGAGACGCCCACCGTGACGACCGTGACGACGAGGCCGTACTTGGTGAACTGCCAGAAGGAGATGGGCTGCCGATTGCGTTCGGCGATGCCGAGGACGACGACGTTGGCGCTGGCGCCGATGGCGGTGGCGTTGCCGCCGAGGTCGGCGCCGAGGGCGAGGGCCCACCACATGACGTGGCCGCCGGCGCCGCCCATGTTGTGGACGAGGTCGGCGGTGATGGGGGCCATGGTGGCGACATAGGGGATGTTGTCGACGATGCCGGACAGCACCGCCGAGGCGCCCAACAACACCATCGAGCCGCCCAGTTCGCTGCCGCCGATCACGCCGGCGAGAGCTTTGGAGATCTCGCCGATCACACCGGTCTCGATGAGGCCGCCGATCATTACGAACAGGCCCGCGAAGAAGGCGAGCGTGGGCCACTCGACCTCGGAGAGGACCTCGCCGGTCTCGACGGTGGAGACGGCGACGAGGACACCCGCGCCGAGCAGCGCGACGACGCTGGGCTCGTAGTGCAGGACCGGGTGCAGCACGAAACCGGCGACCACCAGTGCGAGGACGGCGAGGCCCTGGATGAGAAGTCGCGGGTCCTTGATGGCCTCGCGCTCCTCGAGCGCCATGATCTCGGCCGCCCGCTCCTCGTCGTACTCGAATGCCTTGCGGAACATGATCCGGCACAGCAGCACGAGCACCACGGTCAACAGGGCGGACAGTGGGGCCAGGTGGACGAGGAAGTCGTTGAAGGTCAGGCCCGCGCGACTGGCGATGATGATGTTGGGCGGGTCGCCCACGAGCGTCGCCGTGCCGCCGATGTTGGAGGCGAAGACCTCGGCGATGAGGAACGGGGCGGCGGGCAGGGCGAGGCGCTCGCAGATCAGCAGCGTGACCGGCGCGATGAGCAGCACCGTCGTCACGTTGTCGAGCAGGGCGGAGGCCACGGCCGTGATGACGACGAGCATCACCATCACGCGGAACGGTTTCGCCCGCGCCTTCTTGACGGCCCAGATCGCCAGATACTCGAACATGCCGGTCTTCTTGAGTACGCCGACGATCATCATCATGCCGGTGAGCAGGAAGATGACGTTCCAGTCGATGCCGGACTCTTCGGAGTAGAAGGCGGCGCTGTCGTCCGTGGCGCCGATGGCCAGCATCAGCCCGGCGCCGCCGAGTGCGGCGGCGACGCGGTGCACCTTCTCGCTGATGATGAGGGCGTAGGCGCCGACGAAGACGGCGATGGCCGCCCAGCTGTGCCAGTCGTTCACGATGCTCCGTGTTCTTGGAAATTCCGGTGTCCGATCACTGCCGCCGCCCCTACGGCCCGCTCGGGGTGTTGGTGCGGTCGGTCGAGGCCGCCCCCTTGCGCGTTCGGTCCGTGTGCTGCTCCGGAACGCCGACCAGCTCCTCCACGTCGAAGAGCCGGGCGATGGGGACGTCCGTACTGCTGTGCGCGATGATCGAGAACGCGATGCAGATCGCGATCAGCGTGTACGCCTGCTCGCCCTGTGGGATCCCGGCCTGCAGCACGAGCAGTCCGTAGACCACGGATGCGAAGCCCTTCGGGCCGAACCAGGCTGCCACCAGCTTCTCCTTGCGCTCGAAGCCGGTGCCGTACAGGGACAGCAGGAGCGATGCGGGACGGATCAACACGATGGACAGGACCACGGCGACGTATCCGCCCAAGGACAGTTCTCCGAATAGGTGCGGCGTGAGCAGGGCACCGAACACCAACAGGGCGGCGAACTTGGCCAGTTCGGCGAGTGCCTCGCCCAGCGGTTCGAATGCCTCTTTCGCCTCTGTCGAGCGGGCGGTGAGGACGGCGCCCGCGGAGAACGCGGCGAGGTACGGGTTGGCGTGTGTCAGGTGGCAGGCGGCGTACAGGATCACACCGATCGCGAGCGGCAGCAGGGGCTGCAGTTTGGGTTCGGCGCCCAGGTGGCGGAAGCGGACCAGGGCGATGACCGCGATCGGCAGGACGATGCCGAAAGCCAGACCGCTGACCAGTTCCAGGGCGATCTTTCCGAGATCCGATTCGGCGTGACCCGACGTGGGCCCGGCCGCCGCGATGAAAATCAGCACGATGGGGAGGGCGAGGCCGTCGTTGATGCCGCTTTCCACGTTCAGCAGCTGCCGCAGCTTCGCCGGGACTTCCTTGCGACCCACGATCGCTGAGGCGAACACCGGGTCGGTCGGCGCGAGTACCGCACCCACCAGGAAGGACGTCGTCCAGTCCAGGCCCACCAGATAGTGCGTGACCAGGGCCATGCCGACGAAGGCGAGCGGCATGCCCAGGCCGAGGGCGCGGGCCGGGTTCTTCCAGTTCTCGCGGAGCTTCGGAAAGGAGACGTGCATGCCGTCGGTGAACAGCACGGCGAAGAGCGCGAGATCGGCCGTCACGGTCACGATCTCGCTGTCCGGCGTGATGTGAATGAGGCCCAGGAAACCGTCGCTGACGAGTGCGCCGCCGACGAGGAAGAGGAAAGAGGTGGACAGTACGGTGCGGGCCGCGAGGCCGGACAGCAGCACCGAGATCAGCAGAGCCACTCCGAATACCGCGATGAGCACCATGGCAGACAACCCCGATCGTCTGAAATCCGCGTCTGAAGACACTTCTGGCAAGACGCCGACCAGGCTTCCCGGCACACCGCAGGAGACCCTACACGTTCCTTACGCGGCATTGACAGGACCTTGACGGGCGCCCAGGCGGGCCGCGGACTGCCTGGCCCCGGCAACGTGGATGCTCACAGGAGCAGACATGGCCATGTATACCGACTGGGGGTATATTGAGCCGGAGTCGCCGACCCATGGAGGAGTCGGATGTTTCTCATCGAGATCGCGAGTCCGCGTGGTGCGTTGACCGATGTCGATCGGAGGGGACTCGCCGGCGAATTGTGCCGGGTGTTGGTCGGCGCCGAAGAGGGAGTCGCGGAGGAGACCATGCGCCGTGCGCGCGCGATGACGCACGTCGGCTTCCGCGAACTTGACGGCTGGACCACCGGCGACGGCCCGTGGGAGCCCGGGTGCGTGCCGCCGCTTTGGGTCACGCTCACGGTGCCGGAGGCATGGCGCGCCGAGATGTCGCGGACCACCATCGGCATGGTGCGTCGAGGGGTGCGACGCCTCGATCGGTCGCACGGGTGGCAGCGACCTGAGGGGCATCTGTGGATCAATGTCGTCGGCATCGCCGACGGAAGCATCGGGATGGACGGCAAGGCCGGCACCGCTCACGACGTCATCGGCCACATGACCGCGGAGTTTCGGGCGCAGGGTGATGCCGCGAATGCGAATCTTCCCGAAGGCATGTCGGTCGACCCGATGTGCGGCATGCACGTGCGCCTGGGGCGGGGGGCCGTCACTCTTGAGCACGAGGGCCGGACGCTGGGGTTCTGTGCGAAGAGCTGCCGTGCGGCCTACGCTCGCAAGCATGGGCTCCCCGTCCCCAGTTGAGCGCACATCCCGCCAGGCTCGGCGCTCGTAGCCGTAGCGCCTTCGCCCGGTGACCGGGCCGGTCCGGAGGGCGACGTGGCCGTCCTGCTGTTCCGCTGCGGCAGGCATGTGCCGGCTTCGTTTCCTTGGGGTGGAGAAGTTCCTGTCCGCTTCCGTGATGGCCGCCGGTAGGCCGATGCTCTGCCGGATTCCCGGCGTAAGACCGCCAGATGTGCCGTGAGTTGAGAGCTGGGCCTGGACAAGAAGCACTTCCAAGGCATCCACGACGCCTATGAGTTCGACCCGAGGACCGCGAAGTTCACGAAGGTCCAGCCGACGCACGAGGCCCGCCAGTTCCCCACCTACTCGGCCGTCTTCCACCGCCCGGCGGCACTTCTTCTGCTCCGGTTCGAACGCCGGGTCGCTTCCGGGCGCTGCCGCGTAGTCGTCATGTCCGGACAGGAGCCGGGTGAAGGTCTGGATGCACCAGCGGAAGACGATCGAACCGCCCCCGCCCGCGCGCCGACGAGCACGGCCATCACCATCATCGAACCCCGGGTGCCCAGGACCGGACGTCTGGCCGATCCCTCACTGCGTATGCCGTTCACTATGTCCCCTTCCCTACTTTTGCGTTATGCAATTGACGTCAAAGGGAAGGGGGGCGGGGCGCCCGGTATCGCTGCGGCTGCCGCCGGGGTGCCGGGTCAGAGCTCGTGCGAGCGGGCGGCGCTGACACGCCCGGGCCGCATGATGCGGATCTTACGGCCCTCGCAGGCGGGGCACTGCGGCGATTGGAGCGGCGACGGCACGGGGCGGCCCATGAGGTGATAGTCGGCCTTGATGCGGCCGTGCTCGTCGAGGGTCACGTCGATGTCGTAGGCGTTCTCCCAGCCGTGCCCGCAGGCCAGGCAGGCGAAGGAGAAGCTGCGCTGTATGTGCCTCGTGTTCATGGCGACCTCCCGACGGTGTCGTGTCCTACGGGGTCGCTCTACCCATTATTGCACCGTGCAAAGATGGGTGAATGAGGTGACGTTCTCCCGCCTCGCCGGGTACATGGTCGACGGCCGCCCTCCGGCGGACTTGAACTCACGCCCCGACCGAAAGGTTTGCACGTGGATGCGGTGCTGCACGCGCTGTCCCGAGCCGGCTCCATGGCCTGGGAGATCGCCTGGGCCCTGGTGCTCGGCTTCACGCTGTCGGCCGTCGTGCAGGCGGTGGTCCGCCGTTCGTCGATCGCGCGCCATCTCGGCGACGACAAACCGCGCACCCTGGCTCTGGCGGCCGGACTCGGCGCGGCCTCCTCTTCCTGCTCGTACGCCGCCGTGGCCCTTGCGCGGTCACTGTTCCGCAAGGGCGCTCACTTCACCGCGGCGATGGCCTTCGAGATCGCCTCGACCAATCTCGTCCTCGAAATGGGCGTGATCCTGGCCCTGTTGTTGGGCTGGCAGTTCACAGCGGCCGAGTTCGTCGGCGGCCCCCTCATGATCGTGTTTCTGGCGGTGCTGTTCCGGCTGTTCCTGCGTGAGCGGCTCCTGAACCAGGCCCGGGCGCAGGCCGGGCGGGGCCTGGCAGGGGCCATGGAGGGACATGCAGCGATGGACATGTCCGTGCAGAAGGACGGCACCTTCATGCGGCGCCTGATCTCAGCCGACGGGTTCACCGCCGTGGCCCACGTCTTCGTCATGGAGTGGGCCGCGATCCTGCGCGACCTCGTGGTCGGACTGCTGATCGCGGGTGCGGTCGCGGCCTGGGTGCCGGACTCGTTCTGGCAGGCCCTGTTCTTCGACGGTCACCCGCTCGCCGCCAAGCTGTGGGGCCCGGTGATCGGTCCGCTGGTCGCCATCGCCTCGTTCGTCTGTTCCGTCGGCAACGTACCGCTCGCGGTGGTGCTGTGGCAGGGCGGCATCAGCTTCGGAGGCGTGATCGCCTTCCTCTTCGCCGACCTGCTGATCCTTCCGATCCTCAACATCTACCGGAAGTACTACGGCCGTCGCACCGCAGCATTTCTGCTCCTGGTCTTCTACGTGTCCATGGTCTCGGCCGGCTACGTGGTCGAGCTTGTCTTCGGCGGACTCGGCGCCGTACCGGACCGGTCCAACGCGCGGCTGCCCGAGGGCGGCATCGTGTGGAACTACACGACCTGGCTCAACATGGCCTTCCTTGTTCTGGCCGCGGCGCTGGTGGTGCGGTTCGTGCGCACCGGCGGGATCGGGATGCTGCGCATGATGGGTGGTGCCCCGGACGGCGAGGGCGGGGGCGGCGCCGCCGACCAATGACAAGCGGCCG
Source organism: Streptomyces sp. NPDC051684 (assembly GCF_044453445.1). Classification (NCBI taxonomy): domain Bacteria; kingdom Bacillati; phylum Actinomycetota; class Actinomycetes; order Kitasatosporales; family Streptomycetaceae; genus Streptomyces; species Streptomyces sp. NPDC051684. The sequence goes on from NZ_JBITCS010000015.1 coordinate 135,549, forward strand.
TCGTTCCCGCGCCGCACGGAGCGTCCGCCGGCCGTGTTCTCGACGACCGTACGGATGGACAGCTTGACCGGGCCGTACGACGAGCCAGACCCGGTACGGGCCGCGAGATAGCGCAGCACCTGCGGGTCGGTGGCATGGTGCTCGGGGAACCTGTCATGGAAGAACACGGAGCGCCGCGAGCGCTCGACATCCGTGAGCCTGCGGGCCCCCGTAGCCAGCATGGCGCGGGCCGGTCCCGAGTGCGCGGCCACAGGAGGAAGGCGCCGAGCACGGTACCGGCCAGGACGAAATACAGCAGCCCGAGCACAGCCGTGAAGCAGCTGAGTAGGACACCGGCGGCGCGGAGAGGGCGCGGCGCCGACTCCACCGCAGGTGTGAGGGCCGCAGCTGCCTCCGGACGCGGACCGGGCGTCGGGCGGAGGACGATGGCTGTCCGCGTCTGCCGGATCCCCCTTCACACCTGCCGACACTAGTGACGCTGCACGACCGGAGCAAGGTCGCCCGGACTGGGCGGGCAAGCGACGGGGGCTGGTAGCTCTGCCGGTCATCGTCGCGAGTCGGGACGGGCGGCGATGCGGGCCTGGTGTCGAGCCTGTGGCTGCTTCCTGTACCGGATGCGCATTGTCACGTAGATGACGATGGCGACGAGGACCAGCACGAGGACGGCCTTGGAAAGCAGTCCGACGTAGGTCTCTACGGCGTCCCATTGCTCCCCCAGCCAGTAACCCGCCATCACGAGGACCGAGTTCCAGACGAGGCTGCCGAGAGCGGTCAGGGACAGGAAGATCGGCAGCGGCATGCGCTCCACACCGGCCGGGACCGAGATGAGGCTGCGGAAGATGGGCACCATGCGGCCCAGGAGGACGGCCTTCGTGCCGTGCTTGGAGAACCACAACTCGGTTCGCTCCACGTCGGATCCCTTGACCAGCGGAAACCGGGCCCAGATGGCGTGCAGGCGCTCACGGCCGAACAGTGCGCCGGTCCAGTAGAGGGCGGCGGCGCCGACCACTGAGCCGAGCGTGGTCCAGAACAGCGCAGATGCCAGATTGATGACGCCCTGACCGGCGGCGAAGCCGGTCAGGGGCAGGATCACCTCGCTGGGCAGCGGCGGGAAGAGGTTCTCCAGGGCGATGGCAAGGCCGGCTCCCGGGCCTCCCATCGTGTCCACGAGGTCCGCTGCCCAGCCCGCGATGCCACCTGCGGGTTCCTGGGGCAGAGCAAGAGTCACGAGATCCATGAGGCTTCTCCAAGCTGGCGGGGCGGCGGCTGCCGTACAGGCGCCGAGATGTGCCGGCAACGCTAGAAACCGTGGATCAGCGCCGGTATGCGGATTACCGTCGAGTTGGGTGGGGTTTTCCGCAGGGGCTCGGTGAGGCGGGACACGGCCACATGCCCCTGGGGCCGGACGGAAGTTGCCAGCAATTTCCTGTAGTCCACCGCCCGGAACGCCGGTGGGGTCGGCCGGACGGAAGCGCTGAACTGCGAACCCTGGACGTGTAGTTCGCCTGGGGCCAGGGGTCGCAGGTTCAATTCCTGTCGTCCCGACCAGCTCTTGCAGGTCGGAGGACGTTTCTGCCGTTGTGCAGGGACGGCCTTTTTGTTTGCGGTCGTCTTGAGCCGTCGATCTGAGGCCCCATAGGTTGACGTCATGGGACTTTTCGACCGGCTGACCGGAACCAGGCGCCCCGACGTGGGCGTGGCTCCACGGTCCACGACCGAGGTGCGCGAGGCACTGCTCGGCCTGAACCGTCCCGACGTCCCTTATGTCATTCGCGGCGGCCGTGACGAGGGCGCGGATCTGGTCGCCGAATGGCGTCTGACAGACCCGGTCTGGCGGACCTTCTTCGTACGCAGCGAGGTGAGCCGGGTCTTTCAGGTGCGCATGCGGTTGGTCCCGGCGAAGGGCGAAATCCGGTCCCTCGACCAGCAGTACGAGGTCACGTGGTCCGGAGGTGTCCCCACGCTGGCGATCTCGGCCGAGAGCCGACGCGGCCGGGTGCGGACGACGTCGAAATGCTGGACGCTGGCCGGCGGCGTTGAGTCCACGGAGACGTTCAGCTTCGACGCGGCGGACCTGAAGGAACCCCTGCAGAAGGCCGTGCTGGCCGCCGGGTGGACCTGGCGGGGAGTCGTGACCGGCAAACTGTGAGACGGGCCGGATCCATGACGGCCGCTCGGGCCCGTGCATACGGCGAAGTCGCTCAGGAAGCAATGTCACCATGCCGGAATGAGCGCACCAGAGGTCCCGCCCGGCACCCGGCTACTCGTTGTCGACGACGAGCCGGCCATCCTCGACGTCCTGGTCACCTCACTGGAGTTCCTCGGATACGAGGTGGACCAGGCGGCGACCGGCCGGGCCGCGCTCGCGGCCGTCCGTGACCATGACCCTCATCTGGTGCTGCTCGACGTCATGCTGCCCGACATCGACGGGTTCGAGGTGGTGCGGCGACTGCGGCGGGCCGGCGCCACGACGCCCGTGATCTTCCTGACCGCGCGCGAGAGTGGGCGGGACATCGTGGGCGGCCTCGACCTGGGCGCCGACGACTACATCACCAAGCCGTTCCGGCTGGCCGAGGTCGCCGCCCGGGTGCGCGCCGTTCTGCGCCGCGGTGACAGTCGCGCCGAGTCCAGCCTCGTCGTCTGCGGGGACGTGGAGATGAACACCGATACGTACGAGGTGCGCCGGGCCGGCGTGCTGGTGGAACTCTCGCCCACCGAGTACAAGCTCCTGCGCCACCTGCTGCTCAACCGCAACCGGGTCCTGACCCACGAGCAACTGCTGGAACATGTATGGGACTTCGGCGAGGGCGACCACGGGGTGCTGAAGACGTACGTCTCCTACCTGCGCCGCAAGCTCGACGCCCTCGGGCCCGGCCTGATCGAGACTCGGCGAGGCGTCGGGTACATCCTGCGCGACCAGGGCACCGCATGAAGCGGGACGAGCCCCGGCGCCGCTCCGTTCGGCTACGGCTCCGGCCCCGGTCGCTGCGCGGCCGCCTCCTGCTCGCGCTGCTCACCCTGGCCGCCGTCGCCCTGATCGCCCTGGACGCCGTCGTGTACACGGCGCTCAGCAGCGATCTCATGCACCGCACCGACACCACCCTGCGCGCCGTGCGGCAGCGCACGGCGCAGCAGTTGCAACAGGCGGGGCCCGACGGGAAGCTCGGCAACGATGTCCGACTGCTCGGCGCTTCGGAGTTCTACCTCCAACTGCGACGGCCCGACGGCACCGTTCGGGATCTGGTGACCCAGTTGCGGGACCCGGAGGACGCCGCGCCGCGTGTGCCGAACCCGCTGTCCGAGGTCCGCGGCGCGGGCGCGCTCACGGTGGGGCCCGCGGAGTCCGGTGGCCCCGACTACCGGCTGCTGGTGCAGCGGGTGCCGGGACGCGGCACGCTGGTCGCGGCAACGCCCCTGGATCAGGTGCAGGGAACCCTGCGCCAGGTGTTGATCGTCGAGGCCGCGGCGACCGGCGGCGTGCTGGTGCTGCTCGCGGGCGCGGGCCTGTGCGTGCTGCGCCGCGGCCTGCGCCCCCTGGAGTCGATGGCGCGCGACGCCGACGCCATCGCGTCGGGCGACCACGGCGGTCAGGTCGCACCGGCCGACGAGGACACCGAGGTCGGGCGGCTCGGCCTGGCCCTGAACACCATGCTGGCCGTCGAGCGCACCACCCAGGACCGGCTGCGCCGCTTCGTCGCCGACGCCTCGCACGAACTGCGCACCCCGGTCACCGCGGTGCTCGGCTACGCGGACCTGCACCACCAGGGGGCCGTCACCACCCCCGCCCAGCGCGAGCGCGTCATGAACGGCATCACCACCGAGGCGCTGCGCATGCAACGGCTCGTCGACGACCTGCTGTTGCTCGCCCGGCTCGACAGCGCACCGGTCCGCGAACGCTCCCGCGTCGACCTGTCCGGGGTCGTGCGCGACGCCGTGTCGGCCGCCCGCGTCGTCGACCCGCATCTCTCCGTTTCCGTGCACACCGAGGACGGCGCGCGCGTGCGCGGCGACGCCGAGCAACTGCGGCGCGTGGTCGACAACTTGCTGGCCAACATACGCGAGCACACCCCGTCCGGAATTCCCGCGCGGGTGCGTCTGCACACCGGTGGCCCGGTCCCCGCGCAGGTGACACTCGCCGTCGCAGACGAAGGCCCGGGCATCCCCGAGGAGGCGCTGCCGCGGGTCTTCGACCGTTTTTACCGGGGTGACCCGGCCCACAGCGGCGACGGCAGCGGCCTGGGCCTCGCCATCGTCGCGGCGATCGCCCACGCGCACGGCGGCACCGTCGACGTGGCCAGTGGGCCGGGGGAGGGGACCAGGATCACCGTCCGGCTCCCCATGGCGCCCGGTTCGTGATGCGGATCAACCGGACGCGGCAGCGGCACCGCACTCCTTCGACCCCTTGCAGTCCTGCAACTTCTTGAGCCTCGAAGTGAGTTGTGCCTTCGCGTCCGACGGCAGCCGCGCGTACGTGTTGTGCAGCATGTCCGGGTCCTTGGCACGGTCGTAGTACTCGTGGGATCCGTTCCGGTACTCGACGTATGTGTACCGGCCGGTGCGCAGCGCCTCGTAGGAGGGTGGATTGCCGCTGCCCTTACGGGGTTTGTCGGGGTCGTCGGGCGAGGTGTTGGGGCCGTGGTGTTCCACCAGCGCGGTCCGCGGCCAGTCCTTGGGTGTCTCGCCCTTCAGCAGGGGCACCAGGCTGCGCCCGTCGGTCCGCGGGTCGGGCTCGCCGCCGCCCAGTTCGGTGAACGTGGGGCAGATGTCGATGTTGGAGGCGACGGCGTCGGTGCTCGCGCCGCGCTCGACACCCGGCCCGGTGACGACCAGGGGCACGTTCACGTCCGTGTCGAAGGCGGTCTGCTTGCCCGGCATCAGCCGGTACTGGCCCATGTGGAAGCCGTTGTCGGAGGCGAAGGCGAAGACGGTGTCGTCGTACACGCCCTCCTTCTTCAACTTCTCCTGGAGGTCACCGATCATGCGGTCGACGGCTTGCACCGCGCGCACGCGCTTGCGGTACGTCTGGGTGATCTTCTTGACCTGCTGCGGCGTGAAGGACTTCTTGCTCTGCAGCCACTGCGGGGCGTCCTCCGGCGTCTTGTCGAAGGCGGGCGGCCTCGGCAGTTCCAGATCCTTGAACGTGCCCTCGTCCTGCGGCGCCGGGGTGGCCGGGCCGTGCGGGGCGAACGTGGAGATGTCGAGCATGAAGGGCTTCTTGTCCCGCGCGGACTTCTCGATGAACTCCTGGCCCTTTCCGCTCACGACATCGGTCAGGTAGTCCTTCGGCTCGTGCCCGTGGTCGACCGTGCTGCCGTTCTGGTTGAGGGTGTAGTCGTATTCCTTGTAGCCGTTTCCGGCCACGGCCCACTCGTCCCAGCCCGGCGGCACGTAGTTCTTCTCGCCGTTGACGGTCATGTCCGGCTGGTAGCCGTTGAGGTACTTGCCCATCATCGCCGTGCGGTAGCCCTGACCCTGAAGGGCGGTGGCGAAGGTATGGGACTCGTTGCCCTTGTCGTGGAAGGTCTGGAAACCGCCGTCGGGCGCCACATTGGTGAACACCCCTGTGTTGTGCGGGAACTTGCCCGTGAAGATGGACGAACGCGAGGGGCAGCACAGCGAGTCCGTCACCGTGTAGTTGGAGAAGGACAGGCCGTTCTTCTGCATGTCCTTCACGTGCGGCATGTAGTTCACCAGGTCCGAGGAGAGGTCGTCCGTGAGTACCCACACGATGTTGGGACGCTGAGGCGAGGCGCTGCCGTGCGCACTCGCGCTCTCCCCGGCCTCGCCCGCCCGGCTGTCTCCGCCGCGGCACGCGACCAGGCCGGCCGCAAGGGCGACGACACCCAGCCACACGAGGACCTTTCTGCGAATGCCTGCGATGTTCAATGGCTCTCCTCCTCGGCGGTGCATCGGAACGGCTCCCGAAACTCCGACCTTGCCGCAGCAGGGTGGGAGAACCGTGTGAGGTGGGCGGGCGGGGCGTGGGAATGTCAGCCCGCCCCGCCGTCCCAAAGGCGGCTGTAGCGCAGTCGCAGGGCCCGTTCCGTGCTTGCCGTCGCCGTGACGAGGGCGGCCGCGACGTTCATCCATCCTGACAGGTGCACCGGCGACGTGAACGCCCCGATGTGCTGGGCGATTTCGGGTGGCCTTGTCAGCTTCTCGGCGAGCTGGGAGAGGAGCAGGGCCAGGGCCGCGGCCAGTGCCACCGCCGAGAGTACGCCGAGCGTGCGGCTCAGCGCCGGGTGCCTGTGGTCGAGGTTCGCGCGGTGGCCCTCGGTGGAGGCCGGGTCGGGCGTGAGCTGCTGCTCGTCCCCCCTCGGTCGTGACGTAGTGGCAGCGCTTGAGGCCGAAGGCGCTCATCGACACCTCGACTGTGCCCCCGGGGACGGGGAAGGCGGCGGGGAGTTTGGATACGGCGAGTTGTTTGCCGTCGAGGTAGAGCCGCGCCTTGACGTTGCCGGAGCTCTGGTTCCGGCCGTGCCGAACGTCCACGGAGTAGCGGACCGGCCGGCCGGTGTCGACGTCCGTCAGGCGGAGGTGGAACAGGGCTCGGGAGAGGTGCTGCCACCAGCGGAAGCGTTTCAGGACCCGCCCGTCGCCGGGCTTCACTCGCTGTACCGCCCGGTTCCGTCGCCATTCCTTGAGCATGTCCGTAACTCCCGTTCCCCGTGCCCGCCGTTGTTCCTGTGCCGCCGTTGTTCCTGCTCGCGTTGAAAAGTGGCTGCGCTACTTGCTCGATTGCTCCCTCGGGCAGTTCACGTCCTGCGAGGGGCGCTTCCCGGTGGTCAGGTACGTCGTCACCGCGTCGTTCGCGCACGTGTTGGTGCCGGTCGGGTAGACACCGTGACCTCCCTGGTCGGCCGTCACCATGACGGCCCGGTGTCCGAAGGCGTGGCGCAGGTTCTTGGCGCCGGCCAGCGGCGTTCCGGGGTCCCGTTCGTTCTGCACCATGAGGACGTTCGACGGGCCCTTGGCGCCGATGCGGACCGGCGGCTCGGTCCGCTCGGTCGGCCAGAAGGCGCACGGGCCGATGCCGGCCGTGGAGCCGCCCAGCTTCGGGTACCGGATGCGGTCCACCTCGGCGTTGCGCTGATACGAGGCGATCGACCGCGGCCAGCGGCTGTCGTTGCAGATCGTGTGGAAGCGGGCGGCCATGAAGTTCTCGAAGTCCGCCATGGGCGGGTCGTCGGGCAGCGGCTTGTTCGTGTCGAGGGCCTGCCAGGTCCTGGCCAGCGTGGCCATGCCCGCATCGGTGTAGAGGTGGTCGAGCGTCTTCCCGCGGAACACCGTGCCGTCGTAGCCCTGGACCGGCTTCTCGTCGAGCCGCTGTGCCAGGTCGTAGAACTTCGCCGTCACCTGCTGAGGTGTGCTGCCGAGGCCGTACTCGGGGTGTGCGGCGGCGTACGCCGCGAAGTCCGGGAAGCGGTCCTCCATGCCGCGCGCGAGCATCCGCGTGGCCGTGACGTCGTAGCCGCCGGGGCCCAGGTTGCTGTCGAGTACGATCCGGTCCTCGCGCCGGGGGAACAGCGTCGCGTACACCGAACCGAGCTGGGTGCCGTAGGAGCCGCCCAGGTAGGAGATGCTCGACTCGCCCAGCGCCGCCCTGATCCGGTCCATGTCGCGCGCGGAGTTCGCGGTGGTGACATGCGGCAGCATCCAGGACGACTTCGACGTGGCGCACTGTTGGGCGACGGTCCGCGCGTAAGGCACCTCCTTGGCGACGTCGGCCGCGTTGTGCGTGTACGGCGGGATGTTGCCGTGCGCCTGCTGCTTCTGCGTGAGGTCGCAGGTCACCCGGGTGCTGCGGCCGACACCGCGCGGGTCGAAGCCGATCAGGTCGTAGGAGTCCTGCACGGACTGCGGCAGCCCTGAGGTGGCGAGGGCGTACGGGTAGCCGAGCCCCGTGATGCCGGGGCCGCCCGGGTTCACCAGCAGCACGCCGCGCCGCTTCGAGGGCTTCTCGCTCGCCAGCCGGGAGACGGCGATGTCGATCTGCCGGCCGTCCGGATCCTGGTAATCCAGGGGGACCTGGAGCGTCGCGCACTCGAGCCGGGAGGCGGGGTCCTGGCCGGACTCCTGCGACCTCGTCGACTCCTTCGGCTTCTTGGAGCACGGGCCCCACCGCAGGGTGTCCGCCGACGTCGCCTCGGCGGTGTCCGGCGTCGCCGCCAGCGACACCCCCGCGATGGTGGCGGCCGCCACCGCGGTGGCGGCGATGCCGAGGGACAGGCTCTTCTTCCTGTGCATGTGATGTCTCCTCCGAGGTGCTGCGGCAGCTGTCGGGCCGCATGTGAACGAGTGTGTTCAGCGGGCGCCGTCGGCACATCGGCCCGGCGTCCCGACCCGACCTCGACCAAGGTCGGACGGTGGTTCGACCTGAGTAGGGGACGTTCCATACTTTGGTCGGCTGCGTCGGCCCGTACGGTGTCGCGACAATGGCGGCATGAACACGGACGCGGCGCCGCCGCTCGCATGGTGGGAGCACGCCTGGCGGCTGGCGGCCGCGGTGGCGGTGGGCGTTCCCGTATGGCTTTCCGTGGGTGTGCTGATGCAGCCCGGGCAGGCGGCCGTGACGGGTTCCTGGTTCAGTACGGGGGATCCGCTGCTGGCGCTCGCCTGTCTGGTGCTGGTGTCGTGGCGGCGACGGTTTCCGCGCACGGTGGCGTTCACCGTCGTGGCCGCCTCGGCCACCTCGGGGCTCGCCACCGGCGCCGCGCTCCTGGCACTGGCCTCGCTCGCCACGCGCCGCCGCCGGGTGGAGATCGCAGCCGCCATCGTGCTCTACGTGGCGGCGTCCACGTTCGCCGCCCGGTTCTACCCGGTCGACGGTGCGGTCGGCCCGGTATGGCTCCAACTGCTGCTCCCTGCGCTGACCGCGGGCATCGCGGTGGCCGTCGGCACCGCCGTCGGGGCGCGCCGTGCCGAGGTGCGGTCCCTGCGTGAACGGGCGGCGAGCCTGGAGCGGGAACAGACGGCGCGCGCGGCGCAGGTGCGGGCCCAGGAGCGCAACCGCATCGCCCGCGAAATGCACGACGTGCTGGCCCACCGGATCTCCCTGGTCGCCATGCAGGCCGGAGTCCTCGACCACCGGGCCGACCTCGAGCCCGAGGAACACCGCATGCTGGTCCGCGGCATCGCCGACGGCTCCCACCACGCCCTGGAGGAACTGCGCGACGTCCTCGGTGTGCTCCGCGCAGGACCGGATGCCCCGGAGGCGCCGCAGCCCTCCCTGGACGGTGTCCCCGCACTGGTCGACGACGCCCGCACGTCGGGACTCGATGTCACACTCACCACCACCGTGACGGGCACACCGTCCGAGACCGCCGGGCGTACCTGCTACCGCGTCGTCCAGGAAGGGCTCACCAACGCGGCCAAGCACGCCCCCGGCGCCGACGTGCACATCACCATCGAGGGAACGGAAGGCGGCGAACTGCAGGTCACCATCCGCAACTCCCCGGGCTCGGCGCGCCCGGTCCGGTCCCCGTCCTCCGGGTTCGGCCTGCTCGGCCTCGGCGAGCGGGTCACCCTCGCCGGCGGACGACTCGACCACCGCCCGACGCCGGACGACGGATACGTCCTCACCGCCCAACTACCGTGGCCGTACGCCCCTTACGAGAAATGAGCGCACGTGAACAGCGAGCGGGAACCGGGACGTGTCGTGCGTGTCGCCATCGTCGACGACGACCGGTTGGTGCGGATGGCGCTGCGCCTGATCATCGACGGTGAACCGGACCTGACCGTCGTCGCCGAGGCGGCCGACGGGGAGGCCGCGACCGGCGTGGTGGCCGAACACCGGCCCGACGTCGTCCTGATGGACGTACGGATGCCTGGCCGCGACGGCCTCAGCGCGACCCGGGAGGTCCTCACCGGCCAGTCACCTCCCCGAGTGCTCGTGCTCACCACGTTCGACTCGGACGACCTGGTGCTCGGCGCGCTGCGCGCCGGAGCGCTCGGCTTCGTCCTCAAGGACACGCCGCCGCCGCGGATCGCCGACGCGGTGCGCACCGTCGCGGACGGCCATCCCGTCCTGTCCCCGGAGGCCACCGCGCGGGTCATCGCCGCGGCCACGGGCCCGGGATCGTCCGACATCCGCGCCGCGTCCCGCGAAGCCGCGCGCAAGCGCCTGTCGGCCCTGACCGAACGCGAACTCGACACCGCCCGGGCCATCGCGGACGGCCTCGGCAACCCGGAGATCGCCGAACGCCTCCACATCAGCGTCGCCACCGTCAAGGCCCACATCGGCAGCCTGTTCACGAAGCTGGCGGTCGAGAACCGGGTGCAGATCGCACTGCTGGTGCGCGACGCCGCGGAGTGACCCGGCCGCCGGTGACCGCCGCTCATGCGCGCGGCCCCCGGTTCACGACCGCGTAGCCGTCCCGCACCTCTCGTCCCCGGCGCCGCCCATCCGCTCGTCCATCGCGGTGCTGCGGTCGTAGGGGTCCACCGCCGGGCCGTCGCCGGAGGCGCCGTCGTCGGTGAAGTCCGGTGTCAGGTAGCCGTTGTACGTCTCGCAGCCCGCGTTGGTGGTGGACACGCGGTTCGAGACGACCGAGAAGGTGCCCGGCTCGCTGACGATCCTCGACGGGTCGGGCCAGTTCATGACCACTTCGCGGCGGACGATGACACGCGTGACGCGGCCGTCGTCGGCGAGGCTCGCGACCGGGTACACGTACGTGACGTCCGTGGTGACCTTCAGCGCCCCCTTGTTGCCCTCGGCGTACGTGATGCGGCCGCGCGTCTTCACCACGTCGCCGACCAGGTTCACCTGCGCCGGATCGAAGCGGCTGAACAGGACGAGCGGGTTGTACTTCTTGCTCGGCGCGGTCAGTGAGGTGGTGAGGAAGGTGGCTTCCTTGGGCTGGTGGGGGTTGATGAGGGCGATGGCCTCGGTGGGGCGTTCGCCGTGGAGTACTGCCTTGTCCAGGCTCGATGCGGCCAGGAAGTCGCGGGAGCGGTTCAGGGACTCGGCGACCTGAGTCCTGGTCATCCAGCCCGTGGCCCGCGCCGGCGGTACGTCGATTCCGGCCGTCCCGTCGGCCCAGTGTGCGGCGGGGGAGTCGGCGAACGGCTCCGAGCGTGTGGGGCGTCCGGTCGCCCCGCCCGGTGGCGCCGTCGGCCGGACGCTCTCCACGGCGAGTGGCGTCGCGTCGGTGCCGGAGCCGTCCGTGAACCACCCCGCCACCCGCCCCGGGTTGAGCGCCACGACCGCCACGGCCACCGCCGCCAGCACACCGAGCGCGTACAAGACCTTGCGTCCGCGCCGCTGAGGCGGCCGGTGCGCACGCCACGGCTCAACCCGGGCATCCTCCTCGCGCAGGCGGCGCGTCACCATGCGGGCCCGCGCCGACGGTTCCTTGGGCGCGTCCCGCACGCCGTCCTCGGACTCCTGGAGGAAGCGCTCCCAATCCTCGTCCGACAGCGACGAACCGCCGTGGTCCCCACCCGAATTCACTGTGAACTCCCCTTGTGCCGTGCGGTATGCGTGGCGGTGCGCCCCTCCCCAGGGCGGCCCGCCGTCGCAGGATCATTGCACAGGGAAAACAGACGGCAGGAGGGACCGTCGGCGAACGGCCCCTCCTGCCACCGGCAGTTGCTCAGCGAACGGTCACACGCGGTCCGCCGCGATCAGCACGTACTGGAACGAACCGTCCCTGTACGAGTTGATGAACGCGTCCTCGATCCCCGTGACCAGCGACGACGTGGCGCGCAGCTCCCAGTAGGGCAGCGTGTCCGGCGTCAGGTCGATGACGGTCTGCGGCACGAGACGGTTGTCGGCCATCGCGCGCAGGTACTCGCGGCGCGAGTGGATGTTGCACTCGAAGTGCGCGTTGATCTGGGACACCCACTTCGACGGCTGGCCGTAACGCGGGTTCCAGCAGCCGGTGATGGTCACATAGCGGCCGCCGACCTCCAGGACGCGGGAGTGCTCGGCGAACAGGTCGTGCAGATCGACGTACATGGTCGACTCGTTGTTCCACGACGCCGAGATCTGCCCGGTCTCGAACGGCATGTCCAGCATGTTGCAGACACGGGCCCTGACGTGGTCCTGGATGCCGAGTTCCTCGGCCCGGCCGTTGGCGAAGTCGGCCTGCTTGGCCGAGAGCGTGACCCCCTCGACCTTGCTCCCGAAGTGCTGGTGCGCCATCACCATCGAGCCGCCGCGCCCGCAGCCGGCGTCCACCAGCGTGTCGTCGCGCCCGATGTCGCCCAAGTGCCCGAGCAGGTACGCGGCTTGCGCGGATTCGAGCCGGTGCAGCTCGGCGATGAGCTTCTGCTCGCTCGCGTCGCCCGCCGGGTCGCCGAGCGCGGCATGGTCGACCTCGCCGATGCCGTAGTGGTGGTGGTACAGACCGTCGACATCGCCGAGCCGCAGGTTGACCGGCCGGGCCTCGCCGTCCCAGTAGCGGGCGATGTCCCCCTGGTAGGGGGTGGCCGGCTCGGGGATGAACGGGGTGGTGCCGTGGGCCGTGGCGGTGAGTTCGGTGCTGGTCACTGATGTGTCCTATCTCTTACCAGAAGTCGGGCAGGCTGTAGCGGTAGGTGTTGTTCTGGTGCCATTGGTGGTTGCCGTCGACCCACGCCGCGACGCCCCGCAGGAATCGCTGGACGTTCGGGAGCGGGCAGGCGGCGGCCAGGGCCGCGGCCTCTGCCTCGAAGGCGTGCATGAGTTCGTTGTGGACCTCGACCGACTTGAGGTAGGCCTCCTTGTCGGACAGGTCCTCGCGCTCGGCGATCACGACCGGCAGGTTCAAGTGCCGTCCGGGGGCGTCGAGTTCCTTCGTGTACGAGTACAGGTCGTTGACGATGGTCGTCGCGTTGCCGGCGAGCGCGATGACCTTCTGCATGTCCGGCAGGGCGTGCAGATCCGCCGGCAGTTCGTAGCCGCCGACGGTGTCGGTGATGGTCGGGCAGGGGCGGAAGTTGTTGAACTGGCGCATCGCCAGGTATTCCCACACCTCCGGTACGTGGTCGTGCTCGGACCAGGCGGCCTCGGCGAGGTAGCCCATGTGCAGGCGCGCCATGTCGTGCCGGTACCGGTCGGCCTGGGACGGGCTGCTCGCCTTGACGAAGTACTCCATGGCGGAGCGGTAGGCCCGCCGCGGGGCGTCCGCGTACAGCGACTCGGCCCACTGCGGCTGGTACTCCTGCGTCGTGTACAGCGGGTCGAGGGTGGTGTGCGCCAGCAGGAGGCGCGAGCCGAGACCGACGGGCGAGCCGCCGTGGTCCTCGCAGTAGCAGTCGTCCAGCGCGTTCTCCGCCATCATCAGGCGGGTGGCGATCATGACGTGGTCGACGGTGGGCGCGTCGGGGTGGCAGCCGACCATGTAGCTGCCCACGGAGAACCCGTCGAACTCCTCCTCCCAGTCGTCGGGGTACAGGTCGACCTCGTCCAGCGCCCAGGCCTTGATCCGGCGGCTGACCTCCGCGACCCGTACGGGATCGGGCTCCGGCGCCGGATGGTGGTACAGGCCCGGAACGGGCCGGCCCTTGGCGGCGCCCGGCGCCGGAGCCGAGTCCGGTGCGGACGGCTCCGACAGCGCCGCCGGGGTCAGGCGCAGGCCCGCCGTGCCCAGGCCGCTGGGCCCGCGCAGCAGCCGCTCCACATCGGCGCCCGCGGCCGGTGCTCGGGCCGCCGGAACCTCGACTGCCGGAACCTCGATTGCCGGAGCTTCGACAACGCGGGCCTCGACAGCCGGTGCCTCGGCGGCCTGCGAGGGCACGCGCGGCGGGCCGCCCGTGACGGCGCCGATGTCGCGGGCGCGGGCCGCGGCGTCGGCCAGGACCTGCGCCCCGAAGCGGGAGACCGCTTCCGGCAGGCTCGACTGCAGAGGTGTCGGCTCAGGCGGGGGCATCCATGTCTCCTTGAGGGCTCCTTGGTGGGGTGAGCGGCCGGGGTCCCGGCCCGTTACCTGCTGGGCCAGCGGCCGATCTGCACGTTCTCCAGCACACCGACCGCGTCCGGCACGAGGATCGCGGCGGAGTAGTAGGTGCTGACGAGGTACTTGGTGATGGCCTGCTCGTCGACGCCCATGAAACGGACCGAGAGCCCCGGCTCGTACTCGTCCGGCAGACCGGTCTGGTGCAGGCCGATGACACCCTGGTTGTCCTCGCCGGTACGCATGCAGAGGATCGAGCTGGTCCGCTCCTTGGTGACCGGGATCTTGTTGCAGGGCAGGATCGGCACCCCGCGCCAGGCGGGGACCTGCTGGCCGCCGAGGTCGACGTGGTCGGGGTACAGGCCGCGCGCGTTGAACTCGCGCCCCATCGCCGCGATGGTGCGCGGGTGCGCCAGGAAGAACTTCGAGCCGCGGCGGCGACAGAGCAGCTCGTCGAGGTCGTCGGGCGTGGGCGGGCCGGAGTGTGTCTGGATGCGCTGCTTGAAGTCGGCGTTGTGGAGCAGGCCGAACTCCCGGTTGTTGACGAGCTCGTGCTCCTGACGCTCGCGCAACGCCTCGACGGTGAGCCGCAGTTGCTCCTTCGTCTGGTTCATCGGCTCGTTGTAGAGGTCGGCGACCCTGGTGTGCACCCGCAGGATCGTCTGGGCCGCCGAGAGCTCGTACTCGCGCGGCTTCGCCTCGTAGTCGACGAACGCGCCGGGCAGTTCGTGCTCGCCCACGTGCCCCGCCGACATCGGGATCTCCGCCTCGCCGCGGTGGTTCTGGCCTCGGCCGGCGAGTGACTTGAACTCCTCGATGTGCTCCTGAAGGGGCGGCGCCGAGGACACCACGGACGCGAAGTCGGCGCGCGAGAGGGTGAGCAGGGTGCCCGAGGTCTCGGCGACCACGGTCTGCTCCCAGCGGGCGTCCTCGTCGAGGAGCGCGTAGTCGCCGAAGCGGTCGCCGTCGGCCAGGACGTCGAGCGCGACCTCGTCGCCGTACTCGCCCTCGGAGAACTGGTTGATGCGGCCGTGGGCGATCAGGTGGAGCTTGTCCGCCGGTGCCCCGCGCTCGACCAGCGTCTCGCCGGCCCGGAAGTCGCGCTGTACGCACCGGTCGGCGATGGCGGTCAGCACCTCGACGTCGTCGAAGCCGCGCAGCAGGGCCAGTTCACCGAGTTCGCGGGGGATCACACGGACGTCGCCGCCGTCCTGGATGAACTCGATGGTGCCGTCGCCGACGGTGTAGGTCAGGCGGCGGTTGACCCGGTAGACGCCGCCCTTGGTCTCCACCCAGGGCAGCATCCGCAGCAGCCACCGCGAGGTGATCTCCTGCATCTGCGGGGCGGACTTGGTGGTGGTGGCGAGATTGCGGGCGGCCGCCGTGCCGAGGCTGGTCTGCTGCGGCGGCACCGACACGGTGTCCGGGGTGGTCGAGTCGGTCGAGTCAACGGTCATCGGATGAGCTCTCCTTGGTCGGGCGAAAGCACGCATGCCCGTTGTGACGGGGCAGAAGTAGGAAAGGTGAGCAATTCGGTGGGAATACGTCCAGAACCAGAATCACCGTAAGGGCCCTCTCACCCGCCCGGCCAAGGAAAGCCGGCGACATTAACTCGATGCGATGATCAAGCCCGGCCGGTGTTTGCCCGGCGACCGACGGATCTCGGCCCGTTTGCCCGCCGTGTCCGAGCGGCCACCGACCCCGATGTCACGCGGCGGGCGGGCGCCGCGGCCCCGCGAAACCGATGGAAGTCGGCCAGCGGTCACAGAGGTCCTCATTGCGGACACCGCGCCGGTCGGGGTAGGGGACCGCGGTGCAAGCGGAACCCACCCGTGCGTCACCGCACGCCACCGCGTTAGGCTGGCGGCGATAACCGGACACGGGGTGCCCCGCACAGAGGGCTGAGAACACACCCGTCGAACCTGAACCAGTTCGCACTGGCGGAGGGATGTCTCATGCCTGTGACGCATGTTTCCAGCGGCCTGCCTGCCGACCACGACAGCGGCGCCTTCGATGGGCGCATGCCCGCCGCACCCGGCGACCTCGGCATCGAGGGGCGCGGCATCGAACCGGTCCCCGAAGGCAACCGCTACGGCGGGGCCGGACGCCTGTTCACCGTGTGGTTCGCCCCGAACCTGACGATGACCGGTGTCTTCACCGGCACCGTCGGCATCGCCCTCGGACTCGACTTCGCCACCGCGCTCGCCGCCGTCGTGCTGGGCACCCTGATCGGAGCGGTGCCGACCGCATACCTGGGGACGTGGGGGAGCCGGACCGGCGCGGGGCAACTCCCGCTGGCCGGGCTCGCGTTCGGGCGCGGCGTCGCGCTGCCCGGAGTGCTGCAGTGGCTGTCGTCCATCGCGTGGGACGCGCTGATCGGCCTGTTCGGCGGCGACGCGCTGGCCCGGCTGCTGGGCTGGCCGTTCTGGGCCGGCGTCCTCGTCATGCTGTGCGCCCAGGGACTGCTCGGCGTCCTCGGCTACGAGGCCATCCACCGGCTTCAGATCGTCATGACCTTCGTGCTCGGCGCCGCCTTCGCGCTCATCGCCTGGCGGATGCTCGACGGCGTGCACCCGGCGGCCCACGGCTCCGTGCACGGCGCCGACCGCGTCGGCGCGTTCGTCCTGACCAGCACCATCGCGCTGAGCCTCAGCCTGTCCTGGGCGCCGTACGCCAGCGACTTCAGCCGCTACCTGCCCGCCGCCACCTCCCGTACCCGCATGTTCTGGTACACCCTGCTCGGCCTGCTGGTGTCCTTCGTGGCCGTGCAGGCGCTCGGCCTGTGGGGCGCCTCCGTGCTCACCGACCAGACGGCGGCCGGGGTCGACGAGATACTCGGCGGGGGAGTGCTCGGCGGGTTCGGACTGCTCGCCGTGGCGCTGGCCGCGCTGTGCAGCAACGCCATGAACGACTACAGCGGCTCCCTCGCCCTCCAGACCATCGGCGTGCGCATACCGAGGCCGGTGGCCGCCGCCCTCGCCGCCGTCCTCGGCTTCCCGCTCGTGCTGTGGATGCACGCCGCGGACACCACGGCGCGCTTCCAGAATGTGCTGCTGTTCGTCGGGTACTGGATCCCCGGCTTCGTCGCGATCGTCCTCGTCGACTGGGGCGCCCGGGCCAGGGAACGTGCCGGGGCGCCGCTCGACCTCGCCGTCGAGCGCGGGCGACGGCAGCCCGCGTGGCCGGCGCTGCTGGCCTTCGCGGCGGCCTTCGCCGCGGCGGTCCCGTTCATGGACACCAGCCTGTACGTGGGGCCGGTGGCCGAAGCGTTGCACGGTGCGGATGTGTCGTACTACGTGGCGTTCCTCGTGGCGGCGATCGTGTACGCACCGCTGCGGCTGCGGCGACGCGGCTGACCTGCCCTCTTCCGTACGTACCAACCACGGCACCTCGTCTGTTTGGAGCGACCTCATGCCCACGACACCCACCGCAGGACCCGACCTCGCCGCCTTCGCGGCGCAGGCGCTCGGGCGCGTACAGCGCGAGTCACCGCTGGTGCAGTGCCTGACCAACGCGGTGGTCACCGGGTTCACCGCCAACGTGCTGCTCGCGGTGGGCGCGGCGCCCGCCATGGTCGACATCCCGGACGAGGCTGGGCCCTTCGCCCGGGTGGCCTCGGGCGTGCTGGTCAACCTCGGCACCCCGCGCGCCGAACAGCGCGCCGCGATGCCCGAGGCCGCGCGCGCCGCGAATGAAGCCGGGACGCCCTGGGTGCTCGACCCGGTGGCCATCGGCGCGCTGCCGGTGCGCACGGCGCTCGCGGCCGAGCTGCTCGCACTGCGGCCGACCGTGATCCGCGGCAACGCCTCCGAGATCATCGCGCTCGCGGGCGCGGGCGGTGGCGGCCGGGGCGTGGACGCCTCGCACGGCGTCGAGGCCGCCGAGGACGCGGCCGCCGAACTCGCGCGCACGGCGGGCAGCGTCGTCGCGGTGTCCGGCCCCGTGGACCACGTCACCGACGGCACGCGCACCGCCCGGATCGCGAACGGGGACGCGCTGCTGACCCGGGTGACCGGCGGTGGCTGTGCGCTGGGCGCGGTGATGGCCGCGTTCGCCTCGGTGGACGAGGACCGGTTCGCGACGACGGTGGGGGCCGCCACCGCGTACACCGTTGCCGCCGAGTCCGCGGCGCGGACCGCGGCCGGTCCCGGCAGCTTCGCCGCCGGCTTCCTGGACGCGCTCGCCGCGCTCACCCCGGAGGATCTGGCGAAGCGGGCGGAGGTGTCATGACGGCACGTACGCGACCCGTGCACGCGGGTGTCGACCTGTCGGTGTACCTGGTCACCGACCCGGACCAGTGCGCGGCCCGCGGCCGCACCGTGGCCGAAACCGTCGCGCAGGCCGCGGCCGGAGGTGTCACCGCCGTACAGATCCGGGAGAAGCACGCGAGCGGCCGGGAGTTTCTGCGGACCGTCCTGGACGTCGCCGCGATCCTCCCCGAGCGGGTCGCGCTGATCGTCAACGACCGGGTCGACGTGTTCCTGGCGGCGCGGGCGCACGGCGCGCGCGTCACCGGAGTCCACGTCGGCCAGTCGGACCTGCCAGCTGCCTCCGTACGCCAACTCATCGGCGACGAAGCCGTGTTGGGGCTGAGCGCGGCCACGCCCGGCGAACTGCACGCCGCCGCGACATCGACGGCACACGTAGACCACGTCGGCATCGGAGCGCTGCACACCACACGCACCAAGGCCGATGCCCCCGAGCCGCTCGGCCACGAGGGCTTCGCCGCACTGGTCGCACTGAGCGAGCTGCCCACCGTGGCCATCGGCGGTGTCGTCCCCGACGACCTGCCGCACCTGCGGGCCGTGGGCGCGGCGGGCGGCGCGATCGTCTCCGGCATCTGCGCCGCAGAGGACCCGCGTGCCGCGGCCCGCTCGTACACCGAAGCGTGGTCGAGCAGCCCTCACACTCGTATCCGAAAGGACGTCTCCGCATGACTGGGACACCGCCCGCGGTCGCGCCGCCCCGCGTGCTCACCATCGCCGGATCCGACTCCGGCGGAGGCGCCGGGATCCAGGCCGACCTCAAGACCATGCTGGCCCTCGGCGCGCACGGCATGAGTGTCCTCACCGCGGTGACGGCCCAGAACTCCCTTGGTGTGCAAGGCGCCTGGAGCCTGCCGCTGGAGGCGGTGCGCGCCCAGTACCGCAGCGTCGTCGACGACATCGGTGTGCAGGCGCTCAAGACCGGGATGCTCGCCGACCCCGACATGGTCGTCACGGTCGCAGAGCTGCTGTCCGAGGCGCCGGCCCCCGTCGTCGTCGACCCCGTCAGCGTCTCCAAGCACGGCGACCGGCTGCTCGCGAACGACGCCATCGACGCCGTGCGGGACCGGTTGCTGCCGGTGGCGACGGTGGTGACACCGAATCTCGACGAGGTCGCCGAGATCACCGGCGTCGCGGTAGAGGCCGACACCGCGGAGACCGACATGCGGCGCGCCGCCGAGCGCCTGCTCGCCTACGGACCCCGTTGGGCGCTCATCAAGGGCGGCCACCTGCCCGGCGAGGCCGTCGACCTGCTCACCGACGGCACGGACGAGCACTGGCTGCGCTCACCGCGCCACGACAACGCCCACACCCACGGCACCGGCTGCACCCTCGCATCGGCCGTCGCGGCGGGCCTTGCCCAGGGGCACGAGGTGCCGGAGGCGGTGCGACGGGCGAAGGAGTACGTCACCGGTGCCATCGCGGCGGGGTTCGCGCTGGGGTCCGGGATCGGGCCGGTCGACCATGGGTGGCGGTTCCGGGCGACTGGCTGACGGTGTCTCAGGCCCTCGCCTCGTGAACCACGTTCCCTGCCACCACCACGACCTCCGCGACGGTGCCGGGGATGTCCTCCGGGGCGGCACGGAGGATGTCGCGGGAGAGGATGGAGAAGTCCGCGACCTTGCCGACGGACAGTGAACCCCGTTCGTTCTCAAGGAAGTTGGCGTACGCAGAACCCATCGTGTACGCGTGCACTGCCGTCGTCACGTCGACCGTTTCCTCGGGCATCCAGGCCGGGCCGCCGGTCAGTGGCTTGCGCGTGAGGGCGGTGTAGATGCCGATCATCGGGTCCATCTCCGCGACGTTCCAGTCGCTGGAGAACGCGAGCGTCGCACCGGCCGCGTCGAGGGTGCGCATCGGCCACGCCTTGTGCCAGCGGTCCGCGCCGACGTTCGCCGCCCAGTCCTGGCCGGGGCCCGCGATCTCCGGTGCGCAGTGCCGCGGCTGCATGCAGGCCACGACGCCGAGTTCGGCGAAGCGCGGCGCGTCCGCCGGGTCCAGGCACTCGACGTGCACGACCTGGTGGCGGGCGTCGCGCGGCCCGTTGACGGTGCGAGCCGCCTCGACCGCGTCCAGGACCGTGCGGATGCCCCGGTCGCCCGTGGCGTGCACGAAGCACTGGAAGCCGCGCGCGTCCAGCTTCGTGAGCAGGTCGGCGAACTCCTCGGCCGGGTAGAACGTCTCGCCCCGGTGGCCCCCGCAGCCCGTCGAGTACGGCTCCAGGAGCGCGGCCGTGCGGGGCTCCACGACGTCGTCGATGTAGAGCTTGAGCGGGCCGAGCCGCATGTGCTCGTCGCGGTACGCGTGCGTGGCGGCCTCGAATTCGTCGAGGTCCGCGTCCGAGGTGCCGCGCGGGTGGAACAGGGCGGCGACGAGGCGCGAGCGAAGCCGCCCCTCGGTCCTGGCCCGCTCGAACAGGGTCAGGTCGTCCAGGGAGTTCTGCGGCTCCACCACCGTGGTGATGCCGAACCGGATCGCGTCGTCGAGGGACTTCACGAGCCGCCCGTACTGCCGCTCGGGGGACGCCCACGGCACACCAAGTTCGCGCAGTGCCCGGTGGCCGTCGCGGGACAGTCCGCGTACGGCGAAGTCCCGTACGAATCCGGTGGGTTCGCCCGTCGTCGGGTCGATCTGCGCGGTGCCGAAGGGGAGTTCCGTGCGGTCGGCGCGCACCCCGAGCCGGTCCATGGCCGCCGTGTTGAGCCAGGCCGTGTGCACGTCGTAGCTCAGGACCATGGCCGGGGTGTCGCCGGTGACCGGGTCGAGGTCGGCGGCCGTGGGCATTCGGCCGTCCGGCAGCGCCGAGTAGTCGAACGCCTCGGCCTCGATCCAGGCGGCCTCGGGGTTGCGCTCGCGCCAGGCGGCGATGCGGTCGTGGATCTCCGACAGGCTCACGGCGCCCGCGAGTTGGACGCAGGCGTCGTCCGAGCCGAGCCGCACGTGGTTGTGGGCGTCGATGAACCCGGGCAGCACGAGCCGCCCGCCCGCGTCGATGACCCGGGTGTCCGGGCCCGTCCAGCGGTCGGCGTCCGCGTCGGCGCCGAGCCACACGATCCGCCCGTCGCGCACGGCGAGCGCCTCGGCCTCGGGCAGTTCGGGGTCGACGGTGTGGATGCGGGCGCGGCGGAGCACGAGATCTGCGGGGGAGGAGTGGTGCTGTGCGGGTGCCATGGGGTGGGGCTCTTTCTCGTACGAGGGGTGCTCGGGGAAGGGGATGGGTGGCTATGGGGTGTGGGGGCGGGCGCTGCCGCGGGCCAGCGCCGCGTACACGACGGCCGCGACGACGGCGCCGAGCGCGCTGAGGTCCATGCCGCCGAGCGGGGCCACGAGCGGGCCGCGCCACAGCGCGCTGTCGCAGGTGAGCGCGGCGAACACCATGCCGGCGAGCAGGGCGGTGAGGCCGGCGGGGCTGTATCCGGCGCGGAACCAGTAGCGGCCCGCACGTCCGGTGTGCAGGGACTCGGCGTCGTAGCGGCAGCGGCGCAGCACCATGTCGGTGAGGAAGACGCCGCCCCACGGCGCGAACACGATGACGAGCAGCGACAGGAACGACAGCAGCGACTCCGTGAAGTCGACCAGGAACAGCGCGGCGAGCGAACCGGCGGCCGTCACCGCCGCGCTGATGAGGATCGCCTTCGCGCGGCTCCACGGGATGCCGAGGACCTGGAGGTTGAGGCTCGACGAGTACAGCGTGATGATCGAGTTGGTGACCGAGCCGCCGAGCACCAGGGCGAGGAACAGCGGCTGGAACCAGCCCGGCAGCAGCCCCTGCGTCCCCGCCACCGCGTCCGTGAGATCGGCCTGTGTCGCGGCGGCCGCGCCGGCGATCCCGAGGGCTACGGAGGAGATGAGGCCGCCGAGCGCCCCGTTCCAGGTGAGCGCGCGCATCGTGGTGGTCGCCGGGAGGTAGCGGGTGTAGTCGGCCGGCATCGGCACGTAGCTGATCGGCCCGGCGAGCACCACGACGAACGCGAGGGACCAGGCGGCGGCGCCGCCCGGCGCGGGCGCGGCGCCGGTGTCCGTGCCCGGCAGCAGGAACAGCAGCATCGCCGCGAACCCGATGGTCAGCGCGTACGCCATCCAGCGCTCGGCCCACTGCACGGTGGCGTGGCCCCACAGGGCGATGGCGAACGTCAGGGCCAGGGTCGCGGCGAGGCTCGCGGCGCGGGCGGTGGTGCCGTGCCAGCCGAGTTCGGCGCAAATCGCCTGGAGCGCGAGGACGCCGACGACCGTGTTCACGATGGTGTAGCCGATGCTGACGATCCAGTTCAGCAGGCCCGCGGGCCAGTTGCCGCGCACGCCGAACGCGGCGCGGGAGATCACCAGTGTCGCCGTGCCCGTGCGGACGCCGCTCATGCCGGCCGCGCTGATGGCGAAGAACGTCAGGCCCCCGAGGACGACCGCGAGCACCGCCTCCCAGAAGGACAGGCCGAAGGAGACGGCAAGGGCGCCGTTGATGACGTAGGTGAACGTCAGGTTCGAGCCGAACCAGAGCCAGAACAGGTCCCGGGCCCCGCCGTGCCGCTCGGACTCCGGGATCGGGTCGATGCCGTGCTCCTCGACCTGGAACACCTCGTCCCTGGCCGGCTGCGGGGGCGCGTCCCGCGCGACCTGGTCTGCCGTCATGGCGTCGCCTCTCGTCTCTCGTCTGTCGTTCGTCTCAGAGGGAACGGCTTGAATGCCATTCAAGAAACTTGAATGGCATTCAAGATGCGGCGCGGTGCCGCCCCACGTCAAGAGGTAGGCTGCGATCGGCACGAACAGTGGTGAGGGGCGGTGCGCATGGCCGGGGCGACAGCGGCACGACCGGGGCGGTCGTCGGGCGGCGACCTGCGGACCCGTACGCTCCAGGAGGCGACGGCCGTCGTCGCCGAGCAGGGCCTCGCGTCGCTGACCATGGCCTCGCTCGCCAAGCGGCTCGGCACCAGCGGCGGGCACCTGCTCTACTACTTCGGCTCCAAGAACCTGCTGCTCGTCGAGGCCCTGCGCTACAGCGAGGCCGCGCTCACCGAGGAGCGGGCGGCGCTCCTTGCCCGCCGGGTGACCCCGGCCCGCAGGCTCGACCTCTACCTGGACCTGTACCTGCCGGCCGGTCCCCGTGACCCGCGCTGGATGCTCTGGGTCGAACTGTGGGCCCGCTCCGGCTCCGACGACGAACTGCGTGCCGCGCAACAGGAGTTGGACGACGGCTGGCAGCGCGACCTGGAGGCGATCCTCGCCAAGGGTGTGGACCGAGGCGCCTTCACCATCACCGACATCCCCGGCCGCGCGGCCCAACTCCTCGCGCTGCTGGACGGGTTGAGTACCCGGGTCGTCCTGGGGCAGCCGGGCGCCGAACGGCCCCGGGCGCTGGCGGCGGCGCGCGATGCGGCGGCGGCGCTGGTGCCGGCGGGCGATTGACTCCCACCGTGGGTGCAGAGGGCGCCGTCCTCAGCGCGCGCTTCCGCTTCTGAGGGCCCCCGCGAGCACCAGCTTCGCCGCGGCGAGTGCGGAGATGGCCAGCGCCCCGCCGGCCACCCAGTGGTCCCCGGCGCTCGTCACGACCTGCGGGAGGTCGAAGTGGCGCAGGGCGGCGACGTAGGCGACGAGGCCGCCCCAGAACGCCACCATCGCCGCGTAGCCGAGCCATGCCACCGTCAGTTCGGCGCAGAGCGTCGCCGCGAGCACGGCCAGGCCCTGCGTCGCCACACAGCTCAGGAAGACCACGCCCGGCATCCGCCGCTTCCAGTGACGTACGACGGCGTACAGCAGGATCGCCACACCGTCACGGCGACCACCAGCAATGCGGCGGCGAGCCCTTCCAGGCCCGCGAGCGCGTACCGGGTGCCGAGCACCGTCGTCGCGGCGACGGCCGTCAGCGCGGGCGGGCTGTCCGCCTCGTGTTCCCAGCGGGCCCGGTCCCGTACGAGACGGCCGCAGAAGTCGAGCGCGAGCAGCACCCACGGGCCGTCCCACGCCCAGGAGCCGTCGGTCGTCAGTCGGCGGGCCGGTCGCCCGGCAGCTGCCCGGACCCGGGTTCGTGGGTGGTCATCGACAAGGCCATGAACAGGGCGACGAACCAGAACACCCCGGTGAAGACGCCGAGCACGCTGGCCGCGACGACCCAACCCATGCGCCGGACCCTCCGGCGGTGGGCGATGAACGACGGCACGCAGAGGAGGAGCAGCGCCAGGATCGCCATGATCAGGAGTTCGAGGGGGCCTATTCGTGAGAACACGTGGTCACCCTGTCCGGGCCCCGCGGCGCCGGGCGGCGGAGCGTCAGCGTGCGCTGGGCGCGCACGTGTACCGGTGCTCCGGCCGGCCCGCGTCCCCGTAGCGCAGCGACAGTTGGACGACCCCCTTGTCCTGGAGGTAACGGAGATAGCGCTGGGCCGTCAAGCGGTGTTCGTGCGCACCCCCAAGTTGATGTCCTCGCACAGCGCCAAGGAGATCGCGGCCAAGATGCCGAGCGACTACGCGCAGGGCGGCGAGGGTCGTACACGACCGAATTCACCGACGAGGCCAGCTCACCGGCCGCCCTGCGCGGATGTATGCGATCAGCCGCCGTACACGTCCTCCACGTAACGCCCCTCCGCCATCAGCCCGGTGAGCCACTGCTCGGCTGCGGCCTCGTCGGCGCCGGGGGTGCGCTCGCGGTGCAGCGCACGGAACGCGGCGCGCACCCCGGGCGCCATCCGGGCGCCGTCCCCGCACACGTACACCCGTGCCCCCGCGTCGAGGAGACGGCCGAGCTCGGTGCTCTCGGCGGCGATGCGGTGCTGGACGAAGGCGTGTCCTTCGACCGGGGCGTCGCTGAAGACGGGCCGCAGCGAGACCGTACCCGCCGCGTCGGCGGCGCGCAGCTCGTCGGCGTGCATGAAGTCGCGCTCGGGGTGGTCGCAGCCGAAGTAGAGAAGCGCGGGCGGCAGTTGGGCGTTCCGCGCCGTGCGCTCGGCGACCACTCCGCGGAAAGGGGCGAGGCCCGTCCCCGCGGCGATCATGATGACCGGCTCGGTGGTGTCGGGCGCGATGCGGAAGACGTCGCGGCAGGGCTGGACGCGGCCCAGGACGGTGTTGCCGGGACGCAGCGAGGCCAGGTGGTGGGAGCCCGTGCCCCGGTAGCGGCCGGTGCCGGAGGCGGCGGGCGCGTCGAGCACGGACACCATCAGGTCGACGTGGCCCGGGAGTTCGGCCGGACTGGACGAGACGGAGTAGTGGCGCGGGCGCAGCGGCGGCAGCAGCCCGAGCAGCACGCTCCAGGTCAGGACGTCGCGCAGCGCCGGGTGGTCCTCGACGAGCTCCAGGAAGGTGCGCGGGTCGTCGGCGGACAGCTCCCGCAGCGCGGCGGCCTCCGGCGGGCAGGGGTTGGCGGCGGCGAGCGCTGCCACCTCGTCGGGGCTCGGGCGATGCTGCAACTCGACGTGGTATGTGAGGAGTTCGCGGACGGTCACGGGCCTGTCGAGGGGCAGGGCGTCGCGGCGCGGGCGGGCGTCACGGATGTCGAGCACTGTGTCCGGGTCGAGGTCGAGGACCTTCAGTGCGCGGTCGACCAGCCCGTCCTCGTGTGCGGGCAGGACCGCAAGGTGGTCGCCGGTCCGGTACGACACACCCTCGGGCAGCGCGAGCCGCACGAACCGCTTCACGCGGGGGTGGCCGGGCGCCGTCAGATCGCGTGCCTCGGTGACCGTGAACGGCACGAGCCCGTGCAGGGCCGCCGCCGTGTCCAGCGGACCGCCGGTGATCTCGCGGACCTCGTACGGGGCGGTGGGCCCGGCGGGGGTGTTCGCTGCGGTGGCCTCCGGGTCCCCGTACCGCTCCAGGAGGGCGGCGCGCAGGTCGGCGGTGAAGGTGCGGACGGTGCCGCCCAGGTCGCCGGAGGCGTCGGCGGCGGCCCGCGCGCACAGCCGCTCGGCGCCGAGCGCGGCCAGGCGCGCGTCGATGCGGGTGGGGAAGTGCTGGTAGGTGGCGGCCCAGTTGCGGTCGCCGACGCCGAGCACGGCGTACGTGACACCCTCCGTCGATGCGGAGGCGTCGAGCAGCTCGGCGGCGAACCGACCGGCGTCGTCCGTCGGCCGGCCGTTGTAGGACGCGGCGACGATCACCACGGGACGGTCGGTCGGAAGGCCCTCCGCGTACGCGTCGAGCGGCGCGACCTCCGCCTCGCAGCCGAGCGTGGCGGCCTCGTCGGCGAGCTGGGCGGCGAGTCCGGTGCAGGTGCCGTAGTTGCTGCCGTGCAGGAACAGGGCGCGGGTGCCGGGCAGTACGCGGGCCGGAAGTGTGTCGCTCACCAGGTCCGCCTCGGCCTTGGCGGCGCCCGGCAGGGGAGTGTGCCGGCGGTCGGCCGGGGTGCGCGGCGCGAGCGTGAGGGTGAAGCCGTCCGGCTTGAGGGTGAGGGTCTCCTTCACCGTCAGTTGGTAGTCGGCGTGGTCGACCAGGCGGTAGCGGTGCACGAGCATCGCGAGCAGCATCGTCGCCTCGTGCAGCGCGAACTGCCGCCCGATGCAGGCCCGTTCGCCGGTGCCGAAGGGTTTGAACGCGTGCGGGGACCGCTCCGCCTCCGCCTCGGGCGTGAACCGGTTGGGGTCGAAGCGCTCCGGGTTGTCGCCCCACACCGGTTCCCGGTGCAGCATCGGCGCCAGCACCGTCACACCCTGCCCCGCGCGCAGCGGAATGCGGCCGCCGAGCAGCGTGTCCTCGCGCGCCTCCCGGCTGAACGCGGCGGCCGTCGGCCACAGGCGCAGCGCCTCGTTGAGGACCTGGCGGGTGTACGTGAGCCGGCCGACCTCGTCGAAGTCCGGCTCCGGGTCCGTGGTGTCACCCCATAGGGCATCCACTTCGCGGCGTGCGAGATCGAGGACGGCGGGTTCTTGGCGAGGTAGTACAGGGCGAAGGACATCGCGCCCGACGTCGTCTCGTGCCCGGCGATCAGGAATGTGATGACCTGGTTGCGGATGTTGGCGGTGTCGAGCGTGGAGCCGTCCTGCGGGTGCTCGGCCGTCAGCATCAGGCCGAGCAGGTCGTCGGTGTGCCGCTCGCCGCTCTCGACGCGCGCGCTGATCACGTCGTCGACGACCTGGGCGAGATAGTCGGCGTCGGCACGGAACGCCGCGTCGGCCGCCTCGTAGTCGCCACCGGGCACCCGCGCCAGGCGCTTCATGCTCCACTCCAGGCAGCGCACCATCGCCTCGACGAACGGGTGCGGCTCGCTGCTGTCGAAGGAGGCGAAGTCGTAGCCGAACCCGGCCAGTCCGATGGTGTCGAGCGTCATCCGGGTCATGTCACCGGGCACGTCGACCGGGCTGCCGTCGGCGGCGGATTGGTCCCAGGAGTCGACGAGGCGGCGCGCGACCCGGTACATCACCGGGTGGTACGTGCGCATGGAGCCGAGCGCGAAGGCGGGCATCAGGATGTCGTGGGCGCGCGCCCAGTTCGGCTCGTCGTTGTAGGCGGTGAACAGGCCGTCGGCGGCGAACTCGCGGACGTTGCGCAGCGCGGGCCCGATGCTCTTGGCGAAGCGGGACTCGTCGGCGAGCTCGGTGACGAGGTCGAGGTCGGAGACGAACAGGGCGTCCCGCCCGTGCACCCGCCGCACCAACTGCGGACCGTGCTCGCGCATCAGGCCCATGATCTGCTGCAGCGGTCCGGGGCCGAGACCGGAGGCTGTGACGTCGACGACGGGGACCCCGGCGGCGGCGTAGGCGCTGTCGTCGGGCGTGGGGGAAGGGGCGGGCGCGGAGTCCGGCATGGTGGGGCGGTGCCTTTCGCGGAGGGGGACCTGCTGTCGCGGAGTGGGGAACTGCGGCTTCCAGCTTGATCCGCTTCCCCTGCTGGTCAGCCCCTCGCCACTACATGATTGTGTAGTGGCTGACGGTGTATCGGACTTGTGCCCTGGCGCCGTCCGTGGCACGGACGACCCTCATGGAGGCGATCAGCGAATGGACACCGGGGACGCGGTGCTGTGGCGCAATCGCGCGATGGTGCTGTTCGACCGGATCCCGATGCCGGTCGCGGTGTGCGACCCGTACGGAAACGTACGGCTGGTCAACGCCGCGTTCGCCCTGGAGTGGGGCACCACCGCGGGCCGCCTGAAAGGGCGCGCGATCCTCGACCTGTTCGTGCCGGTCGACGCCGCGCAGGTCGACCGGATCGCGCAGGCGCTGAGGGCGCGACGCCGCTCGCGCTACACGGTCGCGGTGGCCTGGCGCGGCGGCGAAGGCACGGGGCGGCGCGGCGAGTTGATCGTCGACACGGTGAGCGAGACCGCGCACCGGGTGCCCGACCTGCTGGTGACGGTGCGAGTGCTGGACGCGGCGGCCGCGCCCGAGCGAACCGCGTCCACGGCCTCGCAGCCGCACCCGCAGGAGGCGCGCATCCTGGCCCTGCTGGCGGCGGGCGCCACGACGGCCCGCGCGGCCCGCGAGACCGGCCTGACGACCGACGGTGTCACGTACCACCTGCGCCAACTCTCGCGCCGCTGGGGTGCGTCGAACCGCACGGAACTGGTCGCGCGGGCGTACGCGGAGGGAGTGCTGGTGGCGGGGGAGTGGCCGCCCCGGCTCGCGGCGGAGGCGCGGGAACACGACGCGTGACCGGGGGGGCGAGTGGATCCCGCACTCCCTACTGCGCCGCGGGCGCTTCCTGCGGTGGGGCCGTGGATGCCCGTACGACCAGTTCCGTGGCGAGTTCGATGTGGTGGGACTCGACCCGTTCGCCGCCCGCGAGGCGCAGCGCGGTGCGCAGGGCGATGCCGCCCATCTCGCGCAGTGGCTGGCGCACGGTGGTCAGGGGTGGTGCCGCCATCCTGGCCAGGAGCGTGTCGTCGAAGCCGACCACGCTCAGATCCTCGGGGATGCGCAGGCCGCGGGCGCGGGCGGCCTCGATGACGCCGAGGGCGATCTCGTCGTTGCCGGCGAAGATCGCCGTCGGTGGTTCGTCCAGGTCGAGCAGTGCGGCGGCGCCGAGTCGGCCGGCCTCGTGCGTGAACGCTCCGTGCCGGACGTAGTCGGCAGGCGTGGAGGCGCCCGCCGCCTCCAGGGCGGCGCGGTAGCCGTGCATACGGGCCTGGTTGCACACGGCCATGGTCGGTCCGCCGAGGTAGCCGACCCGGCGGTGGCCGAGGCCGAGCAGATGCTCGGTCGCGGCCAGTCCGCCGGCGAAGTTCGTCGCCCCGACGCTGTGCACCCGGTTGTGCGGCAGATGCAGCGGGTCGAGGACGACGAGCGGAAGCCCGGCCCGGGTCAGCTCCTTCACATGCGCGGCCGTGTACATGCTGGTGACCGCGATGAGGGCGCGCCGCCCGGCGGACGCGAGGTCCCGCGCCCAGTGCGGGGCGGGCGAGGACTTGCTGATCACGACGGAGGCGCCCAGTTCGGCCGCGGCGTCGATGATGCCCTCCAGCGCCTCGGCCGAATACGTCTTCAGGTCGCCGTTGAACTGCACCTCGATCGTAAGGTTCTTCACGGCCTCGGTGTGCCGGAACACAGGGGCCAGGTAGTCGTGCTCCAGCAGCAGCTCCTGTACCCGGGCGCGGGTCCGTGGTGCCACGTCACTGCGGTCGTTGACCACCTTCGACACGGTGGCCACGGAGACCCCCGCCTCGCGGGCGATGGTCGACAGGGTGGTGCGTCTAGCGTGCGGTGGCATCTGCTTCTTCCAGGGTCACGTCCACCGGTGTGGTGAGCCGCCGGTCGTGGCCGACCACCCGCGTGGGGCCCGTCAATCGTACGACAGCCCGGCACGGCAACTCCTGCGACGAGGCGCCGACCTGCACCTCGACGTCGCCGGGTTCGACGATCCGGGTGAGATCGCGGCCGGTGAAAGCGGTCCGGTCGGCGTGCACCCGGAAGCTCACCCGTGCGCTCGCCCCGGGAGCGAGTTCGACCTGCTGGAAGCCGGTCAACTGCCGTACCGGACGTGTGACTTGTGCGACGGGGTCGCGCAGATACAGCTGGACGGTCTCGCGCCCCGGCCTGGCACCGGTGTTGCGCACCCGCGCCGACACCGTGAACTCGCCGTCGGTGGGCACGTCTCCCGCGCTCACGCGCAGCTCCCCGATCTCGAACGTCGTGTACGACCTGCCGTGTCCGAACGGGAACAGCGGAGTCGGGTCGACGCTGCTGATGCCCTGTGTGTGCGCGCCGAGCGGCGGCTGCAGATAGGTGCCGGGCTGGCCGCCGGGGCGGCGCGGAATCTGTACCGGCAGCCTGCCCGCCGGCTGGACGCGTCCGGTCAGCACACCCGTGATGGCCGCCGCGCCCTCCTGACCCGGCATGAACGCCTGGACGAGGCCGGCGGCGCGCGGATGCACCTCGCCGAGGGCGTAGGGGCGGCCGGAGAGCACGACCACGACCACGGGCGTCCCGGTGGCGAACAGCTCCGTGAGCAACTCCGCCTGTACGCCCGGCAGTCGCAGGTCGTCCACGTCGCAGCCCTCGCCCGACGTGCCGTTGCCGAACAGGCCGGCACGATCGCCCACCACCGCGACGCACAGCTCCGCCCCGCGCGCCGCTGCCGCCGCCGCGGCGAAGCCGGAGCGGTCCTCCTCGCGCACATCGCAGCCCGGCTCGAAGACGATCTCGGTGTCCGGGAGTTCGCCGCGCAGCGCCTCCACGACGGTCGGCGCCGAGATGCCGAGCGGCAGGCCGGGATGGCGCGGCAGCACGTGGTTCGGGAAGGCGTAACAGCCCATGAGGGTGCGCGAGTCGGCCGCGCACGGCCCCACCACGGCGATGCGGCCCGGCGCCCTGCGCCCCGCGTCCGTGTCGACGAGCGGCAGCGCGCTGCCCGCGTCGAGCAGTACGACGGACCGCTCGGCCAACTCGCGGGCCAGTTCCCGGTTCCCCGGCGAGTCCAGGTCCCGCGACGCGGCGGAGGCGGCCGAACCCTCGGGCGTCCAGCCGGGATCGAGGAGGCCGAGTTCGACCTTCTGGGTCAGCAGCCGGCGCACCGCCCGGTCGAGCAGGGACTCCGGAAGCTCGCCCCGCCGGACCCGGTCCTCCAGGTGCCGGCCGAAGGTGAGCGTGTCCGGCAGTTCCACGTCGATGCCCGCACCGAGCGCCAGCACGCCCGCCTCGTCGAAGTCGGCCGCGATCCCGTGCATCCCGGCGAGGAACGCGAGCGCCCCGTAGTCGGAGACGACCGTACCGGTGAACCCCCACTCCTCACGCAGCAGTTGGGTCAGCAGCCACGGGTCGGCGCCGGCCGGGACGCCGTCGATGTCGGAGTAGGAGTTCATCACGGACCGGGCGCCGCCCACCGCGATCGCCGTCTCGAACGGCGGCAGGATGACATCCATCAGTTCGCGGCGGCCCATCGGCACGGGACCGTGGTTGCGGGCGCCGCGGGCGGCCGAGTACCCGGCGAAGTGCTTCAGGGTGGCGATGACGCCCGCGCCCTCGAGTCCGCCGACGTACGCGGCCCCGAGCATCGACACCAGATAGGGGTCCTCGCCCATGGTCTCCTCGACCCGGCCCCATCGGTAGTCCCGCACGACGTCCAGGACCGGAGCGAGCCCCTGGTGCACGCCGAGCGCCCGCATGTCCCGCCCGATCGCCCCGCCGAGGCGGCGCACCAGCTCCGGGTCGAAGGCCGCCGCCCACGCGAGCGGAGCCGGGTGGACGGTGGCGCCGTAGGTGTTGACCCCGGTGAGGCACTCCTCGTGGGCCAGGGCCGGGATGCCGAGCCGGGAGCTCTTGACGACGGTGTGCTGCTGCGCGACCAGGAGGTCCGCGCCCTCCCGCGCGCTCACCGGACGGCTGCCGTACACCCGAGTGAGGTGGCCGAGCCCGTCCCGCGCCGCCTCTTCGAGCGGAACGCGCCCGGCCTCCTCGAACAGGTCCTCCAGCGGGGCTACTTGGGGCTTCTCGACCTGCTCCTCGCCGGTCTCCCCGGCGTCGGCCGCTGCGTCGTCGCCCGCTTCGTGCCCCATGAAGTTGCCGAGCCAGCGGCTGCCGAGCTGCGCAACCTTCTCCGCCACCGTCATCTCGGCGAGCAGCGCCTCGACCCGGTCGGACACGGGCAGTTCCGGGTCCTGCCAGCGTGGCGCGACCCGCTCCGTCCCGGCACGTGAATCAGCCGCGGCCATCCACATCCTCCTCTGTCCTCAGCCGCAGAACGTCGAAACAGTTTCGATATCTGTCGCGGCTTTCACGAGTCTCGTGTCTGCGGGACGCTACGCACAAGTCCCTTGTCCCACAACGTTATTGCAGATGTCTTGACAGCCCTTTGGCCGCTACCTAATTTGCATGCACAGAGCTGAACCTTGGCTGTATTTCGAAAACTTTTCACGTCGGCCCACGGGTCGCCGGCGGCTCTCGAGTGCGGAGACACAGACATGGAAATCCCCCTCTCACGACGCCCCGTCTCAAGACGGGCCGTCCTCGGTATCGCCGCCGGTGTTCCGCTCTCCGCGGCGCTCGCGGCCTGCGGCTCGTCGGGCCCCAGCAAGAACGGTTCGGGCGGCAAGGGCGCCTCGTACTGGTACCTGAGCGGCCAGCCCGACGAGGGCGTCAGGGCCGATACGGTGAAGGCCTTCAACAAGGCCCACCCCAAGGGCCAGATCGCCGGAACCTCCTTCCAGAACGACGCGTTCAAGACCAAGATCAAGACCGCGATCGGTGCCGGGAAGGCGCCCACCATCATCAAGAGCTGGGGCGGCGGGACGCTGCGCAGCTACGTGGAGGCGGGCCAGGTCGAGGATCTGACCCCGTGGTTCGAGCAGCACCCCGAGATCAAGGACAAGATCTTCCCCACCGCGTTCCCCGCGGCGACCGTCAAGGGCAAGATCTACGCGATGCCCGTCGAGCGGGTGCAGCCCATCTTCCTCTACTACAACAAAAAGGTCTTCGACAAGGTCGGCGTGAAGCCGCCGCAGTCGTGGGACGACATCATGGATCTGGTGCCCAAGTTCAACGCCAAGGGCATCGCCCCGTTCTCCCTGGGCGGCCAGTCCCGGTGGACGAACATGATGTGGCTGGAGTTCCTCTTCGACCGCATCGGCGGTCCCGAGGTGTTCCAGGCCGTCTTCGACGGCGAGAAGAACGCCTGGTCCAACCCCGCCGCCATCAAGGCTCTGGGTATGGTGCAGGATCTGGTCAAGGCCAAGGGGTTCGTCAAGGGCTTCTCGTCGATCACCGCGGACTCCAACGCCGACCAGGCACTCCTGTACACCGGGAAGGCCGCGATGATGCTGCACGGCTCCTGGTCGTACGGCATCCTGAAGAACGACGGCGGTGACTTCGTCTCCAGCGGCGGCCTGGGCTTCATGAACTTCCCGTCCGTCGAGGGCGGCAAGGGCGATCCCAGCAACACCGTCGGCAACCCCGGTGAGTACCTGTCCATCTCTTCGAAGGCCGGCGCCGAGGAGCAGAAGATCGCCAAGGAGTTCTTCGCCAAGGGCATGCTGCAGGACGCCGAGGTGAAGGCGTGGATCGAAGGCGGCGGCGTCCCGGTCAAGCTGGGCACGGAGAAGCTGCTCTCCGCCTCCAAGGACGCCGAGTTCCTGGAGTTCACCTACGACATCGCCACCAAGGCCAAGACGTTCAGTCAGTCCTGGGACCAGGCGCTCAGCCCGACGGCGGCCGAGACGCTGCTCGACAACATCGTCAAGCTGTTCCAACTGTCCATCTCGCCCAAGCAGTTCGCCGCCAACCTCAATGAGGTCATCGGGAAATGACCTCGCTCACCGCCCACCAGCCCCGGCACGGCCGACGCAGCATCCTGCCGTGGCTGCCCGTGCCGGCGCTCGTGGTCTTCGTCGGCTTCGCCGTCGTCCCGCTCGTCGGTGTCTTCGCGCTGTCCTTCACCACGTGGGACGGCATCGGCGCCATCCGCCCGTCGGGGCTGAACAGTTGGCGGGCGGTGCTCACCGACCCCGGCCTCCCGCACGCGGTGTTGGTGACGTTCGGGGTGATGGTCGCGTCCTGGCTGTTCCAGACGCCGATGAGCATTCTGCTCGGCACGTTCATGGCGGGCCGCCAGCGCTACCGGGCGCTCCTCGGGGTGGTGTACTTCATCCCGCTGATGCTCAGCTCCGCCGCGATCGCCGTCGCGTACAAGGCGCTGCTCAATCCCAACTTCGGGCTCGGCGCGGGGCTCGGCATCGACCTGCTCAGCCAGGACTGGCTGGGGCGGCCGGGACTCGCGTTCGGGGTCGTCGTCTTCGTCGTCTCCTGGCAGTTCGTCCCGTTCCACTCGCTGATCTACCAGGGCGGTGTGCAACAGATTCCGAAATCCCTGTACGAGGCGGCCCAGTTGGACGGCGCCGGGCGGGTCCGGCAGTTCTTCAGCATCACACTGCCCCAGTTGAAATACACCATCATCACCTCGTCGACGCTGATGGTGGTCGGATCGCTGACCTTCTTCGACCTGATCTACGTTCTGACCGAGGGCGGACCCGGAGACGCCACCCGGGTCCTCGCGCTCGACATGTACAAGCGGGGCTTCCAGGCCAACCTGATGGGACCGGCCAGCGCCATCGCGGTCATCCTCGTTCTGGTGGGTCTCGCCTTCGCCCTGCTGCTGCGACGGCTCGGTGGCAAGGATGCCGACGCGAGCCAGCTCGAGGGGGCCTGACGTGACGACCACGCTGACCAAGACCGATCGCCAGAACACCGTCCGTCGCGAGCGCCGCGCCCCTCGCCCCGCCACCGTGCGCCGCAACTGGCTCGGCGGCCTGGCCGGCTGGCTCTGGCTCGTCGTTGTCGCCGTGCCCCTGTACTGGGCGCTCATCACCAGCTTCAAGGCCCAGAGCACCTATTACGCGAGCAACCCGCTGGTCCCGTCCGGTGACCCCACGCTCGACAACTACCGCCTCGTCCTCGAAGCCGACTTCGTCGGCTACTTCGTCAACAGCGTCGTGGTCACCTTGGGCGCGGTGGTTCCGGCGGTGGCGTTCTCGTTCATGGCCGCCTACGCGATCGTGCGCGGCGGTCGCACGCGCTACCTGCGCGCGGTGAACGGCCTGTTCCTCATGGGTCTGGCCATCCCGCTGCAGGCGACGGTGATCCCGGTGTACCTGATCATCATCAAGCTGCATCTGTACGACAGCCTGCTGGCGCTGATCCTCCCGTCGATCGCCTTCGCCATCCCGCTGTCCGTGCTTGTCCTCGCCAACTTCATCCGGGACGTGCCCAAGGAACTGTTCGACTCGATGCGGGTCGACGGCGCCACCGAGTGGGGCACCCTGTGGCGCCTCGCGGCCCCGCTCACCCGGCCCGCCATCACCACCGTGACCATCTTCAACGCCCTGACCATCTGGAACGGATTCCTGCTCCCGCTGATCCTCACCCAGAGCCCCGGCATGCGGACCCTGCCGCTCGCCCTGTGGACCTTCCAGGGCGAGAACGGCGTCAACGTCCCCGCCGTCCTCGCCGCCGTCGTCCTCACCACGCTGCCGATCCTGATCCTCTACGCGTTCGGCCGCAGGCAACTGCTCAGCGGCCTGACGGCCGGGTTCGGCAAGTGAGGGCGGCTACGCCGGGCTCTCGCCCGCCTCCAGCGCCCCCAGGTCTACGTTCTTCGTCTCCTTGCTGCACACCAGCGCGACGAGGGTGAGGACGGCCATCGCCGACAGATAGACACCGACCAGCCACGGGGAACCGTCCCCGGCCTCCCACAGCGCCACCGCGATGAACGGGGCGACGGCCGCGCCAAGCACGGAGCTGACGTTGTAGGAGATGCCGGAGCCGGTGTAGCGCACGGACGTCGGGAACATCTCCGGGAGCAGCGCCCCCATCGGGCCGAAGGTCAGGCCCATCAGCGTGAAGCCCAGGACCAGCCACAGGACCACGCCGAGCGTGCCGAGCCCGATCAGCGGCACCCACACCAGGCCGAACACGAAGATCCCCGCGGTGATCCAGGACAGCGTCTTGCGGCGGCCGAACCTGTCGGCCAGCGGGCCGGAGATGAGCGTGAACGCGGCGAAGAAGACCACGCCGAAGATCAGCATCAGCACGAACGTCGTGTAGCTGTACCCGAGACCGGGCACGGCGGCGTCCGTCGCCGTGCGGCCGTAGCTCAGCGAGAACGTCGTCATCAGGTAGAAGAGCACGTACGTCGCCAGCATCGCGAAGGTGCCGAGGATCAGCTGCTTCCAGTGGTGACGGAACACGGTCGCCAGCGGCAGCTTGCGGACCTGTTTGGTCTCCTGCGTCTTGGTGAAGACCTCCGCCTCGACCAGGCGCATGCGAACCCACAGGCCGATCGCGACCATCACGGCCGAGAACAGGAACGGGATCCGCCAGCCCCACGACAGGAAGGCCTCGGACGGCTGCGAGGGGTCGGCGCCCGCGGCGGACGGCAGCAGGGCCGCGATGACCAGGAACAGACCGTTGCCGACGATGAACCCGAGCGGCGCGCCCAGCTGCGGGAACGTGCCCCACAGCGCCCGCTTTCCCGGCGGCGCGTTCTCCGTGGCGACCAGCGCCGCGCCGCTCCACTCGCCGCCGAGCGCGAAGCCCTGCGCGAGCCGCATCAGCACGAGAAGCGCGGTGGCGACCCAGCCGATCGACCCGTACGTGGGCAGCACGCCGATGAGGAAGGTGGCGATGCCCATCGTGAGCAGCGAGACGACCAGCGTCTTCTTGCGGCCGAGCCGGTCACCGAGGTGCCCGAAGAAGGCCGCTCCGATGGGCCGGGCGACCATCGCCGCGCCGAACACGGCGAACGACGACAGGAGCGCGGTGGTGGGGTCGCTGCTCGGGAAGAAGAGCGCGGGGAAGACGAGTACGGCCGCCGTCGCGTAGACGTAGAAGTCGTAGAACTCGATCGTCGTCCCGATGAGGCTGGCGATCAGAACCCGCGAGCGCGGGTTGGCGGGCGGCGCGGCGGACGTGGCAGGAGCCGGGCCGGTGGCAGAAACGGACATCTTCGGGTCAATCCCAGGGGGTGTTGCGGTGTGCGTCCACCGGCGCTCGAACGCCGGCGACCCTCGTACCGGTCGGACGGTACGAGGATCGCAACCCTGTCACGTGTCTCACTGACCGGTAATCGTTGTTCGATATATGAGACACGTAAGGAGTGGACGGTTCGCCTACGCGGCCATCCAGCGCTCCAACCCCGCCGCGTCCAGCGGCAGTTCGCCCGAGAGCACCTCCGACCCGGCCTCGGTCACCAGGATGTCGTCCTCGATGCGCGCCCCGATGCCGCGCAGCTCCGGCGGCACCGTCGTGTCATGGGCGTGGAAGTACAGGCCCGGCTCGACCGTGAGCACCATGCCCGGTGCCATCCGGGCGCCCTGGTACGACGCGTAGTCGGCGCGGGCGCAGTCGTGCACGTCCAGGCCGAGATGGTGGCCGATGCCGCACACCAGATAGCGGCGGTGGTGCTGGCCCTTGGGGGAGAGGGCCTCGTCCACGGAGACCGGCAGCAGGCCCCAGTCGTCCAGGCCGCGCGCCACGACCTCCATCGACGCGGTGTGGAAGTCGGCCCAGTCCCGCCCCGGGCCCACGGCGGCCAGGCCCGCCCGGTGCGCCCGCTCCACCAGGTCGTGCACGGAACGCTGGGCGGAGGTGAAGCGCCCGGTGGCGGGGAAGGTGCGGGTGACGTCGGCCGTGTAGTAGCTGCGCGTCTCGACGCCCATGTCCAACAGCACCGCCGCGTCCTCGGCCACCGGACCGTCGCAGCGCACCCAGTGCAGGGTCGCGGCGTTGCGGCCGCTGCCCACGATGGTGGCGTAGCCGGGGCCGTTGCCGTACGTGCGGGCGTAGCGGTCGAAGGTGCCCTGGAGCCAGCGCTCGCCGCCGCCGCGCACGGCGGCCGGGAACTCGCGCACCACCGCCCCGAACCCCTCGACCGTGCGGTCCACGGCCTCGCGCAGCTGTCCGATCTCCCAGGCGTCCTTGATCATGCGCAGCTCGGAGAGGGTGCGGCCGAGGTCGGCGGACCGTGCCAGGGAGTGGCGGCAGGCCGTCTCGGCGTCGAGCGGCCCGGTGAGCAGCGGCCCCTGCGCGGCGCACGCGGCCAGCGCCTCGTCCAGGGAACCCAGCGGCGCCGTCGCCACCCCCAGCGCCTCGCGCCAGTCGTCCAGGCCGGGGGCCGGACCCACCCACAGCTCGCCGTGCGCCGCGTCCGCGAAGAAGCCGGGCTCGCCGGGGCGGGCCGGAGGCGGCAGATACAGCACCGCGTCGTGACCGCCCGGCGCGGGCCGCAGCACCAGGACGGCGCCCTCGACCGCGCAACCGGTCAGCCAGTAGAAGTCGCTGTCGGGCCGGAAGTCGTACGCGGTGTCATTGCTGCGCACCGGCGCCCGACCGGCGGCGATCACGAGCGGCCGCCCGGCGAACTCCGCGCCGATGCGCGCACGGTGTGCGGCGGCCGCTTCGGCGGCGCCCGGCACGGTCGGCGGCGTACG
This sequence comes from Streptomyces sp. NPDC051684, assembly GCF_044453445.1. NCBI lineage: Bacteria > Bacillati > Actinomycetota > Actinomycetes > Kitasatosporales > Streptomycetaceae > Streptomyces > Streptomyces sp. NPDC051684. Next base: position 174,022 of record NZ_JBITCS010000015.1, read on the forward strand.
GTCGGCCTCGTCCCAGCCCTGACCCATGTACGCGGTGAAGTCCGGCAGTTCGGCCAGCCGCGGCATGCGCGGGTCCGGGGTGCTGGGGCGGGGGACGGAGCTGCCGAGGGCCGTATCGGTCATGCCGACTCCACTTCTTGGTCATGCCGTTGTCGTGCTGTTGCGCCGACGTGTGGCAACGAACGGGAAACTGTTCGGAACGCCAAACGCGTCGTGCGGCATAGTGTTCGTCAAAGCGAACGCTGTCAAGCGATCCAGGGAGAGGCTATGGACGTTCCTCAGGAGTCGGTCCGCGACATGGTGGCGGCCAATCTCCGCCGCGCGAGGACACAGCGCGGACTGTCGATCTCGGAGCTCTCGCGCCGCTCCAAGATCGGCAAGGCGACGCTCTCCCAGCTGGAGTCCGGCACCGGAAACCCCACGATCGAGACGGTGTTCAGCCTCTCGCGCGCCCTGGAGGTGCCCGTCTCCGACCTCCTGGAGACGCGGGCGCCAGGCGGCCTGACCGTCGTGCGCGCCAAGGAGGTCGAGGTGCTCAGGGGCGAGGGCGTCGACCTGCGGCCGCTGCGCCGGATGGACTTCGGCGACCTGGTCTTCGAGGTGTACGACCAGGTGGTACGGGCCGACGGCAGGCAGGACTCGCTCGGCCACGTCGGCACCGAGCACACCGTCGTGCAGACCGGCAGGCTCCAGGTCCGCGTCGACGGCGACGAAGTGGAGCTCGGCCCCGGCGACTACGTGGGCTTCGACGCCACGCTCCCGCACTCCTACACGGCGCTCGACGGCGACGTGCACTCGGTGCTGCTGCTCCAGTACCGGCCGCACGAGCACGCGCACTTGGGGATCCCGCACCCGACGCCCGGGGCCCCGGACCCCGAGGATGCCTGACCCCTGCACGCAAATTTCGATCACCCTCAGCACATCCGTTGACACTCCCTGAAGGGCCGTCCTAGCCTCCGAGCTGTTCGATGAAACGAACGGAGGCGGTTCGATGCACGGAACACGGGCGGTCATTCTCGGAGCCGGCATCGTCGGAGCCGCCTGTGCGCGGGAGTTGGCCCGCGAGGGCTTCGCCACCACGATCGTCGACCGGGACCACCCGGCCGCCGCGACCACCGCGCACGGCGAGGGCAACATCCTCGTCTCCGACAAGGGCCCTGGCCCCGAACTCGAGTTGGCGCAACTGTCCGGGCGCCTGTGGCCACAGATCGTCGACGAGATCTCCCAACGGGCCGCGGGCGTACGCACCCTGACGGAATGGGACCCCAAAGGCGGCATCGTCGTCGCCACCACCGACGACGGTGCCCGCGAACTCACCAAGTTCGCCGAGTCCCAACGCGCGGCAGGTGTACGGGCGCAGACCCTGGACGCCGCCTCCCTGGCAGCCGCCGAGCCGTACGTCACCCGTGACCACACGGCCGCGATCCACTACCCCGAGGACGCCCAGGTCCAGCCCTCCGGCGCGGCCGCCGCCCTCCTCGCCGACGCGCTCGGCGCGGGTGCCACCCTGCGCACCCACTGCGAGATACACGGCGCGGTCACCCGCTCCGGCCGCCTCACCGCCGTCCGCACCGCCGACGGCGACCTCATCGAGGCGGACCTCTTCATCAACGCCGCGGGACCCTGGGCCGGCGAACTGTCCACCCGCCTTGGCGCCCCCGTCGACGTACGCCCACGCCGCGGAGACGTCCTCGTCACCACCCCCCTGCCACCCACCGTCTTCCACAAGGTCTACGACGCCGACTACGTGGGCGCCGTCGGCAGCAGCGCCGAGGACCTGCAGACCTCAGCCGTCGTCGAGTCCACCCGCGCGGGCAGCGTCCTCATCGGCTCCTCCCGCCGCCGCGTCGGCTTCGACGACCGGCTGCGCCCCGACGCCCTCTCCGCGATCGCCGCCAAGGCACTGCGCCTCTTCCCGTCCCTCACGGACGTCCCGGTCATGCGCGCCTACGGCGGCTTCCGCCCCTACGTACCCGACCACCTTCCCGTCATCGGCCCCGACCCGCGCCTCACCGGACTGTGGCACACGGGCGGCCACGAAGGCGCGGGCATCGGCCTGTCCGTCGGCACCGCACGCCTCGTGCGGGACCTGATCCTGGGCCGGCCCACCGAGATCGACGCGACGCCGTTCCGAGTGGACCGGCCGGCCGTCCTGGGACACACGCAGAAAGGCAGCGCGGCATGACCCCACGACGCATACCGGCGGCCACGGACGCCGTCGGGCGGCGCGAGACGCCGCTCACGATCACCGTCGACGGCGAGCCCGTCGCCGGGATCGAGGGGCAGTCCATCGCGGGCCTCCTGCTCGCCTCCGGCCGCCGCGCCTGGCGCACCGGCCCTTCCGGAGCGGCCCGCGGGGTGTTCTGCGGCATCGGCGCCTGCTTCGACTGCCTGGTCACGGTCGGCCCCGAGCGCGACGTGCGGGCCTGCCGCAGACGCGCGCGCGACGGCGACGAGGTGCGGACGCAGTCCCGCGAAGCCGGAGCCGGAGCCGGAGCCGAGGAGGGACTGTGACGCGGAAAGACGGCCGGATCGCCTTCTCACGTCACAGTCCCCTCGCCCCTTCGCCCAACCTCACCTTCACGGAGGCCGCATGACACGCCACGTAGTGGTCGTGGGCGCGGGACCCGCCGGGCTCGCCGCCGCCGACGCCGCGCTCGGCGCGGGCGCTCGGGTCACCCTGATCGACGAGGCCGAACAGCCCGGCGGCCAGTACCACCGGATGCTCCCCGAGGCCTACGCCGCCGCCCGGCCCGAGTGCCTCCACCACGGCTGGCGCGCCTTCGACGAACGCCGCCGCCGCGTCCTCGCCCACCCGCGCTGCGCCTGGTGGTCCGAGACCGCCGTATGGGCCCTGGAGCGCCCCGAGCCGGCCGAGCCGGGACCGCCGCGCGTGCACGTGCTGCGCGGCCCGGCCGACGGCGGCGGCCGGGAGCGGCGCACGCTCGACCCCGACGCGCTGGTGCTCGCGGTCGGCGCCCACGACCGCGTGCTGCCCTTCCCCGGCTGGGAGTTGCCCGGCGTGTTCACCGCGGGCGCCGCGCAGGCCCTCGCGAAGGGGGAGCGGGTGGTGGTCGGCGACCAGGTCGTCGTGGCGGGGAGCGGTCCTTTCCTGCTGCCGGTGGCGGCGTCGCTGATCGAGGCCGGGGCGCGGGTGCGCGCGGTGCTGGAGGCCAACACGACGGGCACCCTCGCCCGGGGCTGGGGCCGGCGACCCTGGCAGCTCGCGGCGCAGACCGGTAAGGCCACCGAACTTGCCGAGTACGGTGCCTTGTTGGCACGCCACCGGGTCCCGTACCGCACCGGCCGCACCGTCGTCGAGGCGCGTGGTGACGGGTGTGTCGAGGAGGTCGTCACCGCGAGGCTGCGGGCCGACTGGTCGGTCGTGCCGGGCAGTGAGCGCACCGTGGCCGTCGACGCCGTGTGCGTCTCGCACGGATTCAGTCCGCAACTGGAGCTGCCGCTCGCCGCGGGGTGTGCGCTGCGCACCACCCCGGCCGGGGAGTTCGTCGAGGTCGACGGCGATCAGCGCACCACCTGTCCCGACGTGTACGCGGCCGGGGAGATCACCGGCATCGCGGGCGCGCCCGCCGCCCGCGTCGAAGGCGCGCTCGCCGGGTGGCTGGCCGCGGGCGGCGACCGGAACACCGTTGCCGTACGCCGCCTGCGGACCAGCCGTGACCAGGGGCGCGCCTTCGCCGCCCGGCTCGCCCGCGCGCATCCCGTCGGGGCGGGCTGGACCGGCTGGCTGCGGCCCGAGACCGTGGTCTGCCGGTGCGAGGAGACGGACTACGCCACCGTGTGCCGCGCCGCCACCGACGAATCCACCGCCGCCCCGCGCGCCGCGAAACTCGCCACCCGCGCCGGACTCGGGGTCTGCCAGGCCCGGATGTGCGGACCCACCGTCGCCGAGATCGGTGCGCGCCTGCGCGGGCCCGACGGCGGTGACCGAGGTGTCGAGGGCCTGCCCCCGGCCAGTGAACACCGGCGGCCCATCGCCCGCCCGATCCGGCTCGGCGACCTCGCCGACACCCCCGAAACAACTGCCACGAAACCCAGCAACTCCCGTACAGAGGAGAGAGGTTCATGAGCGACAACAGGAAGCGGAAGAACGGCTCCATCAATCTCGGTGGCGTCGTCGTCGCCACCGCCCTGCCCTACCACGAGGACGCCTCCGCCCCCGCCGGGCTCGCCGTCGACTACGACCGGTACGCCGAGCACTGCCGTTGGCTCGTCGACAACGGCTGCCGCGGCGTCGGGCCGAACGGGTCGCTCGGCGAGTACTCGTCCCTCACCGACGAGGAGCGTCGCAAGGTGGCCCGTACCGCCATCGACGCCGTCGGTGACGACGGTGTCGTCGTGGTCGGTGTGCACGGTGTCGGGTCCCACCAGGCGAAGCACTGGGCCGAGGTCGCGGCCGAGGACGGGGCCGACGGCGTGCTGTGCCTGCCGCCCACCCTGTATCGGGCCAACTCCCGTGATGTCATCGACCACTTCGAGGCCGTCGCGTCCGTCGGGCTGCCCGTGATGGTCTACAACAACCCCTTCGACACGAAGGTCGACCTCACGCCGGATCTGCTCGGTGAGATCGCGCGGATCGACAACATCGTCGCCGTGAAGGAGTTCTCCGGTGATGTGCGGCGCGTCCTGGAGATCAAGGAGAAGGCTCCGGGCCTCGACATCATCAGTGGCGCCGACGATGTCGTGCTGGAGAGTCTGCTGATGGGGGCCACCGGCTGGTTCGCCGGGTTCCCCAACGTGTTCCCCGCGGAGTCCGCCCGGCTCTACGACCTGGCGCTCGCCGGCAAGGTGGAGGAGGCGCGGGCGCTGTACGAGCCGCTGGTCGCCGCCTTCCGCTGGGACTCGCGCACCGAGTTCGTGCAGGCCATCAAGTTGGGGATGGAGCAGGTCGGCCGGTTCGGCGGGCCCTGCCGGCCGCCGCGCGGGGCACTGTTGCCCGAGATGCGGGAGCAGGTCGAGGCGGACATGGCCCGCGCCGTCGCCGCCCTGGAGAAGGGGCACATCTGATGCGGTCCGTGCGCACCCTCAGTGCCGTCGACTCGCACACCGAGGGCATGCCCACCCGCGTCGTCACCGGCGGTGCAGGGCCCATCCCCGGTGACACCATGGCCGAGCGGCGCACGTATGCCCTGGAACACCTCGACGAACTGCGCCGGTTCCTCGTCGACGAGCCGCGCGGCCACTCCGCGATGAGTGGTGCCGTCCTTCAGCCGCCGACCCGTCCCGACGCGGACTGGGGCGTCCTGTACATCGAGGTCAGTGGCTTCCTGCCGATGTGCGGGCACGGCACCATCGGCGTCGCCACCGTGCTCGTGGAGACCGGGATGGTGGAGGTGAGCGAGCCGGAGACGGTCGTCAGGCTCGACACACCCGCCGGGCTCGTCGAGGCGCGGGTCGCCGTGCGTGATGGTGTGGCCGAGCAGGTCACCCTGCGCAATGTGGACGCCTTCGCGCTTGAGCTGGATGCCACCGTGAAGGTGCCCGGCTACGGCGAGGTCCGCTACGACATGGCGTACGGCGGGAACTTCTACGCCATCACCGCGCTGGATCAGCTCGGCCTGCCCTTCGACCGGGCCCGCAAGGACGACATCCTCAAGGCCGGGCTCGCCATCTCCGAGGCCATCAACGAGCACAACCGGCCGCGGCATCCGCTCGACCCGGTCATCGGCGGCTGCAAGCACGTGCAGTTCCTCGCGCCCGACTCCACCGCCCGGCACTCGCGCAACGCCATGGCGATCCAGCCCGGCTGGTTCGACCGCTCACCCTGCGGCACCGGCACCTCCGCCCGGATGGCACAGCTGCACGCACGCGGCGAACTCCCGCTGCACACCGAGTTCGTGAACGAGTCCTTCATCGGCACGCGCTTCACCGGCCGGCTCGTCGACACGGCGACCGTGGGCGAGCTGCCCGCCGTCGTACCGGAGTTCTCGGGACGCGCCTGGATCACCGCCACGGCCAACTACCTGCTCGACCCGCGCGACCCGTTCCCACACGGCTTCGTGCTCTGACACACCAGGGCCGCGCACACCTCTCAGGAGCCACCGTGTCCCGTACGACCACCAACCCACCCCGCGACCCGGCCGGACCCGACGGCAGACTCCTCTCCCGCTCCGGCATCTTCCGTCTCAAGCCCGTCGACGACTCGGAGGAGGAGACCAGCGGCGGGCTCAAGCGCACGATGGGCCTGTGGCAGCTGGTCGCCCTCAGCCTCGGCGGCCTGGTCGGCGCCGGTGTCTTCTCGCTGGCCGGCGTCGTGGCCAATCAGGACGCCGGGCCCGGCGTGATGATCTCGTTCCTCGTCGCCATCGTGGCCAGCGGCGCCGCCGCCCTCTGCTATGCCGAGTTCGCCGGCTCCATCCCGAAGGCGGGCTCCGCGTACACCTACTCCTATGCCGCGCTCGGCGAATTCGTCGGCTGGGCCATCGGCTGGGACCTGCTGCTCGAATACACCGCGATCGTGGCCGTGGTCGCCATCGCGGTGTCCGGCTACTTCTCGTACATCCTGGAGCACGTCGGGATCGATGTGCCGACCTGGATGCTGGGCGCGCCCGGCACCGGATCCGGGCATCGCGTCGACCTGTTCGCCCTGTTGCTGTGCCTGCTGCTTGCCTTCGTGCTGTCCCGTGGGACGAAGGAGTCGGCGCGGTTCGAGACCGTCCTCGTTGTCGTGAAGCTGGGCATCGTCGCGCTCGTGGTCGTCGCCGGGGCCTTTCACATCAAGTCCGGGAACTACACGCCTTTTCTGCCCTACGGGGTCGGCGGCGCGTTCACCGGAGCGGCCACCGCGTTCTTCGCCGTCTACGGGTACGACGCCATGAGCGCCGCCGCCGAGGAGAGCGCCGAGGCGAAGAAGGTGCTGCCGAAGGCCATCCTCGTCTCGCTGGGCATCGCCGCGTTCATCTATCTCGCGGTGTGTGTCGTGCTGCTGGGGATGCAGAACTACAAGGACATCGATGTGGCCAGCCCGTTCTCCAGCGCACTGGGGGCGGTGGGGCTCGGCGGGCTCGGGCTCGTCGTGGCCGTGGGTGCCGTCATCGGCATCACCACGTCGGCGTTCGCCAACATGCTGGCGGTGTCCCGGGTCTGGTACTCGATGAGCCGCGACGGGCTGCTGCCGCGCTACTTCGCGCGCAATCACCCGCGCAGGCACGTGCCCACGCGGGTGATCTGGCCGGTCGGCATCGGCTCCGCGCTGATCGCCGGGTTCCTGCCGATCCGGGAGGCCGCCGACCTCACCAACATCGGCATCCTCATGGCGTTCATCGTGGTCGCGATCGCCGTGGTGGTGCTCCGGAAGACGCGGCCCGATCTGCCGCGCTCCTTCCGTACGCCGCTGGTGCCGTTCGTTCCGGCGATCGGTGTCGCGTTCTCCGTGTGGCTGATCAGCAACCTGGACTGGGTGACCTGGGTCCGGTTCGCGGTGTGGATGCTCATCGGGGTGGGCGTGTACGCGGCGTACGGATACCGGAACTCGGTCGAGCACGGTCAGCGGAGGTAGGCGAGTCCCGGGTGGGCCGCGCGGTAGGCGTCGACCACGCGGCGCGCCACGTTCGCCGAGTCCACCAGCGGATGCAGCGCGAACGCCTTCACCGCCGTCGCCCGCGAGCCCGAGCGGGCGGCGGCGAGGATCTCCCGCTCGACCGCCTTCACCGAGGTGACGAGCCCGGTGGCGTGTCCGGGCAGCGGGTCGACGGTGACGGGGTGCGCCCCGTTGGCGTCGACCAGGCACGGCACCTCGATCACGGCGTCCGCGTCGAGCGCCGAAAGGGTCGTGCGGTTGCGGACGTTGAGGATCAGCGTGGTGCGCTCGTCGCGGGCGATGGCCCGCATCAGGTCGAGCGCCACCTTCTCGTAGCCGCCGGACTCGGTCAGCGAGGCCTCGTCGCGCTCGCCCGCGCCCGCCGCCTCCCGGTTCTCCGCCATGTACGTGGCCTCGCGCTCGGCCCGCGTCGCGTCCCACGTCTTCAGCGGCGGGGCCGCCGGGTCGCGCATCCGGTCGTAGAAGCGGGACTGCTGCTCGTGGAGGAACTCTCCGCGGGTCGCCTCCGCCTCCTGGTAGGCGTGCACCGCCTCGCGGTTGAAGTAGTAGTAGTGCAGGTACTCGTTGGGGATCGAGCCCAGCTCGCGCAGCCACTCGGTGCCGAACAGCTTGCCCTCCTCGAAGGAGCCGAGGAGGGTGTCGTCGGCGAGCAGGCGGGGCAGCTCGTCGCGGCCGTTGACCTTCAACCCGCGCAGCCAGCCGAGGTGGTTGAGGCCCACGTAGTCGACCCACGCGTTCTGCGGGTCGGCGCCGAGCGCGCGTGCCACGCGCTTGCCGAGGCCGACAGGGGAGTCGCAGATGCCGATGACGCGGTCGCCGAGATGGTCCGCGAGCGCCTCCGTGACCAGGCCGGCCGGGTTGGTGAAGTTGATGAACCAGGCGTCCGGGGCGAGTTCGGCGACCCGTCGCGCGATCTCCTCGACGACCGGGAGCGTGCGCAGCCCGTACGCGAGGCCGCCCGCGCCGACCGTCTCCTGGCCGAGCACGTCCTCCGCGAGCGCGATCCGCTCGTCCGCCGCGCGCCCTTCGAGGCCGCCCACCCGGATCGCCGAGAACACGAAGTCCGTGCCGCGCACCGCCTCGTCGAGGTCGGTGGTGACGGTCACCTTCGGCGCGTCCGGCACCCCCTCGGCCTGCTCGGCAAGCACCCGGGAGATCGCGTCGAGGCGCTGCCCGTCGAGGTCGTAGAGGGCGACCTCGGTGACGCGGCCCTCCGCGTGGTCGGTGAGCAGGGCCCCGTACACGAGCGGCACTCGGAATCCGCCGCCGCCGAGAATCGTCAGTTTCATACGCGCACTACTTTCACGCCGGCCTCCGTGAGCGCGGCACAAGTCGGCGCCGGAGCGGAGGGGTTGGTCACTACTACGTCGAGGGAGTCGGGGCCGCACACCTTCGCCATGCCCGTGCCGGGGAACTTGGAGGAGTCGGCGAGGAGCACCGCCCGGTCGGCGGCCGCGATCATCGCGCGCTTCACCGGGACCTCCACCACGGTCGTGTCCATCACCTGCCCGTCCGGGCGCACGCCGCTGGTGCCGAGGAACAGCCAGTCGGCATGCAGCTGGCGCAGGTTGTCCTCGGTGAGGAAGCCGACCAGGGAGCGGTACTCGCGGCGCACCATCCCGCCGAGCAGCACCAGGTCGATGCCGGTGTCGTCGGCCAGCTCCTCGTACACCACGAGGTTGCTGGTGATGACGGTGAGGCGGCGGCCGTGGAGCTGGCGGGCCAGGCGGTACGCGGTCGTGCCGATGTCGAGGAGGACCGACTGGCCGTCCGACATCAGGGACGCCGCGTGCTCGGCGATGGTGTCCTTCTCGGGTACCCGCACCTGCGCGACCTCGGCGAAGGGCTCGTCGCCCTCCTCCATGACGGCGCCGCCGTGCACGCGGGTGAGGAGCCCGTCCTCCTCCAGTTTCTCCAGGTCGCGGCGGATCGTCGCCGGGCTCACGGTGAGCTGCTCGGCGAGCTCGGCGACGGACGCGGTCCCACCGGAGCGCAGCGCACGCAGGATCAGGTGGTGTCGTCGCTCTGCCAACATGCGGCGCACACTACTCGTCAAATTCGATCGATTCCATGCTCATTTTTGTTCAGAGCTTGATTGTGCAGCGGTGGCGTGAGTTCATCCAGTGCTCACCATCCGTACCGACCGTGCTCGTAGCGTCCCGGCGTACCGTCCTCCCCACTCGTTTCCAGGAGCCGACGACATGACCAATCCGCTCACGAACCCCGTCTCCCGGCGCCGCGCCCTCGCCCTCGGTGGGGCCGTCGCGGCGGGTTCCCTGCTGCCGCCCTCGCTGCACCGGGCCCTGGCCGCCGAGCCGCCGGCCGGCGGGCTCGACGCGATCGAGCACGTGGTGATCCTCATGCAGGAGAACCGGTCCTTCGACCACTACTTCGGCATGCTGCGCGGCGTGCGCGGCTTCGGTGACCGCAACGCCGTCCAACTTCCCGACGGCAAAGCGGTGTTCGAGCAGCCGAACGGCCTGAAGAGAGTGCTGCCGTTCTCCGTGCGCGCGGCCGCCGAGGCACAGCAGCACGACCTGCAGTACATCGACGCCCTCAACCACGACTGGAACGGCGGCCACAAGGCCTGGAACAACGGCTGGATGAACCAGTGGGTCTCCGCCAAGACCGCGGCGACCATGGCGTACTACGACCGCTCCGACATCCCGTTGCAGTACGAGCTCGCCGACATCTTCACCATCTGCGACGCGTACCACTCCTCCATGCACAGCTCCACCAGCCCCAACCGCAACTACCTGTGGAGCGGCAACTCCGGTGACGAGCCCGGCGGCGGGCGCGCCATCGGCAACGACGCCTACGACGAGGGCACCCACAAGGGCTACGACTGGCCGACGTTCGCGGAACTCCTGGAGAAGGAGGGCCGCAGCTGGCAGACGTACACCGAGTGGGAGAACTTCACCGACAACCAGATCGAGTTCTACGCCTCCTTCAAGGCGGTCGCCCGCAAGGCGCTGGCCAAGACCGGCGGGCACACGTACATGGAGTCGTTCTACGCCCTGGTCCGCAAGGCGGACGACGCCGGGGACACGGCCGAGCGCGAGCGGCTGCTCGGACTCCTGGAGGAGGGCGTCAAGGCGCTTACGAAGGCCGAGCGCAGCCTGTTCGAGCGCGCCCTGCGCCGCGTGCCCACCGGCACCCTGGCCGAGCGCTTCGCCGAGGACGTCGCTGCCGGGAAGCTGCCCGCCGTCTCCTACCTCGTGCCGTCCGCGGTCGACTCCGAGCACCCCAGCGTCTCCGTGCCCGCCGCGAGCGCCAGCGTCCCGTACAAGGTGCTCGACGCGCTGGCCTCGCACCCCAAGGTGTGGCGCAAGACCGTCGTGCTCATCAACTACGACGAGAACGACGGCTTCTTCGACCACGTCCCGCCGCCCGTGCCCGAGCCCGGCGACCCCGACGAGTGGTGGCAGGGACAGCCCACCGGGCTCGGCATCCGCGTGCCGATGCTCGTCATCTCGCCCTGGTCGGTGGGCGGCTACGTGTGCTCCGAGGTGTTCGACCACACCTCCGTCAACCGCTTCCTGGAGAAGTGGACCGGCATCGAGGACCCGAACATCACGCCGTGGCGCCGCCGGGTCTGCGGCGACCTGACCTCCGCGTTCGACTTCGACACCGCCGAGAAGCAGCCGGCCGTGGAGCACCCGGGCCCGGTGCCGCCGGCGAGCGCCCGCTGGAAGCCGGTCCCGCCCGCCGACCAGAAGATGCCCGTGCAGGAGCCCGGCACCCGGCCCGCGCGCCCGCTGCCGTACCAGACGGACGCGTACGCACGACTGAACGACGGCCGCGTCGAGGTCACCCTCGCCAACACCGGTGCGTCCAGCGCCCACTTCGCGCTCTACCCCTACGAGGGCGAGTTCGACGTGCCGCAGCACCGGGACGTCTCCGGCACCCGCGCGCTGACCGTGACACCGGCCAAGGACCGCTACCGGTTCACCGTCACCGGGCCCGGCGGCTTCCGCCGCGAGTTCGCGGGCCTCACCGCGTCCACCGCCGAGGTCACCTCGACCGTGCGCGCCAAGACCCGCGAACTGCGCATCAAGCTGGCCAACCACGGCACCGAGGCCAAGGTGTTCACCGTCCGCCCGCAGGCCTACGTCCGCGCGGCCGACGCCGCCCCGCTCACCCGGCAGGTCCGCGTCGCGCCCGGCGACAGCACCACCGTGACGCACCCCGCCGGGAAGTCCCACGGCTGGTACGACCTGATCGTGCGCTGCGAGGACGAGCCCGACTTCGCGCGGCGTCTGATGGGCCACATCGAGAACGGGCGGCCCTCGGTCTCCGGCTGACACCGGGGGTGTGCGGGAAAACCGATCGCCGGGCGCGGGCGTGCGTGGCTACGCTCGGCCCGGCCAGGAGGGCAGATCCCGCCGTTCCCGCCGCGAAAGGTGACCATGGGCGTTCGCAAGCTGCACCAGGACGAGCCGGACATCGACGAGGGCCTCGTGCGCGCGCTGGTCGACGCGCAGTTTCCGCGGTGGGCGGAGCTGCCTCTGAAGTACGTCGACTCGCACGGCACGCAGAACGTCCTGTACCGGCTCGGCGAGGAGTGGGTGGTCCGGCTGCCGCGCGTGCCCGGCGTCGTGCCCGAGCTGGCGGGCGCCCGACAGTGGCTGCCGTACCTCGCGGCCCGGCTGCCGGTGCCCGTGCCGGAACAGGTGGCCGAGGGGGAGCCGGGGCACGGCTTCCCGTGGCCGTGGGCGGTGCACCGCTGGCTGCCCGGCACGAACCCCGCCGTGGGGCGGCTCGACCGGCCCGAGGCGCTGGCCGAGGACCTGGCGGCCTTCGTCACGGCGATGCGCTCGATCGACACGACCGGCGCGCCGGAGTCCTACCGCGGGCGGCCGCTCGCCGAACGGGCCGACGGGACCCGCGAGGTGATCCGCGGTCTGGACGGGACGCTCGACGCCGCGGCGGCCCTCGCGGTCTGGGACGGGGCGGTGCGCGCTCCGGGTTCGGCCCGTGACGTGTGGCTGCACGGGGACATCCAGCCCGGCAACCTCCTGGTGTCGGACGACGGCCGGCTGGGCGCGGTCATCGACTTCGGGTGCATGGGCACGGGGGACCCGGCGGTCGATCTGATCACCGCCTGGTACGTCCTGGGCGCTCCGGAACGGCGCCTCTTCCGGGAGGCCGCGGACATCGACGACGACACATGGGTGCGCGCGGGTGGCTGGGCGCTGACCATCGCGGTGCACGAGCTGGCGTACTACCGGGATTCGAACCCGTTCATGGTGCGGACGGCGTCGCGCGTGGTTGCCGAGATCCTCGCGGACGCAGCCCGCACCTGACGGGCCTACAGGGAGGGTGCGACCGGTGTGTCCCGCTGATGCGGGATCACGACCGCCGGGCTGCCCGGGGTCAGCGCCACCGTGCGCGCGGGCGACGGGATGCGGATGCCCTCCGCGCGGAAGCGCGCGTGCAGCCGCTTGATGAACTCGTGCTTGATCCGGTACTGGTCGCTGAACTCGCCGACGCCCAGGATCACGTTGAAGCTGATCCGGGAGTCGCCGAAGGTGTGGAAGCGCACGAGCGGCTCGTGCTCGGGCACCGCGCCCTCGACCTCCTTCATGACCTCGGTGACGACGTCGACCGTCACCCGCTCGACCTCCTCCAGGTCGACGTCGTAGCCGACCCCGGCGAGCACGGTGAGGGTCATCTCCTGCTCCGGGCGGCTGAAGTTGGTCATGTTCGTGCCCGACAGCTGCGTGTTCGGGATGATCACGAGGTTGTTGGAGAGCTGCCGCACCACCGTGTTGCGCCAGTTGATGTCGACGACATAGCCCTCCTCGCCGCTGCTCAGCCGGATGTAGTCACCGGGCTGCACGGTCTTGGAGGCCAGGATGTGCACGCCCGCGAACAGATTGGCGAGGGTGTCCTGAAGGGCGAGCGCCACGGCGAGGCCGCCCACGCCCAGGGCGGTGAGCAGCGGCGCGATGGAGACCCCGAGGGTTTGCAGCACGACGAGGAACCCCATCGCGAGCACCACGACCCGCGTGATGTTCACGAAGATGGTCGCCGAACCGGCCACCGCCGCACGGGACTGCGCGACCGCCCGCACCAGACCCGTGATCACCCGGGCCGCCGTGAGCGTCGCCACGACGATCAGCAGCGCGGTGAGCGCCATGTTCACATTCCGCCCCGTGCGCGGGGTGAGCGGCAGCACCTCGGCGGCCACCGCGGCACCCGCTGCGACCGCCGCCCACGGCACCAGCGTGCGCAGCGCGTCCACGATCACATCGTCACCGGCCCACCGCGTCTGCCCGGCGCGCACACCGAGCCACCGCAGCAGGGTGCGCAGCAGCAGCCCCGCCAGCAGGCCGCCGACGAGCGCCACACCGGCGAGGATCAGGTCGTGCAGTTCGATGCCGCGATTCATCGGGCACCTCCGGCACGCTCGACGAACGCCGTGGTGGGGGCGGATATGTGATGTGTGGTCACGTGGAACCTGCTCGGTCGGGGACAGGGGCGGAGGCCGGAGCCTCACCTATTCTGCACAACTCTCCCGCACCCTGTTCCCAACTCCGTCGCCGCCCCCTTACGTGACGTCGACGACCCGCCCGGTGCGCGCCGACTCGTACGCCGCCGCTACGATCCGCACCGTGCGCAGCCCGGCCTCGCCGTCGGTCACGTCCAACGATCCCTCGCCGAACAGGAACGACCGCAACATCAGCGCGTCCAGGTCGACGCCGTAGGGGAGTTCCACGGCTGCCCGCGCCGTCTCGCTGAAGCCGTGCACCTTCTGGTCGAAGGCGTCCATCTCCAACGCCGCCCGCTCCCCGACGACCTGCATCGAGAGCCCGCCCCACGCCGGATGGTGCTGCGGCTGGCTCCAGCTGCAATCGAGCGTGAGGACGGCCCCGTTGGCGTACGTCACGGTGAGCAGTCCCGCCGTCTCGACCGCGGCCCGGCCCTCGTACAGCAGGTTGTTGGTCTGCGCGTAGACGGTGCGCGCGGGGGAGCCCTCGAAGAGGTCGTCGAGGAGGTCCGCGACGTGCACGGTGTGGTCCATGACGGCGCCGCCGCCGGAGAGTTCGGGGTCGGTGAACCAACGGCTCCTGTCGCCCGGCATGTAGCCGTTGTTGGCGGCGGCAACCGTGAGCACCTCACCCGTCGTGCCCGCCCGCACCGCCTCGCGCACCGCGAGATGGGCCGGGCTGAACCGCACCGGGTGCGCCACCGCGAGCCGCACCCCGGCGGCCCGGCACGCCTCGACCATCGCCGCGCCGTCCGCGGGCGTCGTGGCGAGCGGCTTCTCGCACAGCACGTCGACGCCGTGCGTGGCCGCGCGCTCGACCAGCTGCCGGTGGCGCACGTTCTCCGAGCAGACCACGACCTTGTCGGGCCCCCAGGCGAACAACTCCTCATACGTATCCACATAGTTGACGCCGATCCGGGACGCGAAGTCCTTGCCCCGCACCTCGCCCGGCGCCGCGAGATCCGTGTCGGGGTCGGCCGCGAGCACTTCCACCCCGTCCATCGCGGCGAGCAGCCGCGCGAACCCGCCCGCGTGCACATGCGCGAACGACAGCACACCCACCTTCATGTCCCGCCCGCCCTTCACAGCCCGGCCTCCTCGGTCACCTTCAGTTCGACGGGCGCGCCCGTGCGCGCGGATTCGGCGGCGGCGCACGCGATCCGCACGGCCTCGACGCCGTCTCGGGCCGTCACCCGGGTCGGCGGCCCGCCCTGGACGGCCGCCGCGAACTCCCGCAACTCCGTCAGATAGGGGCTCTCCGTCATCGGACTGCCCGGAATGCCCTCGCCGAGCGGGCGGGTCCCCTGCGCGAGAACCCGGAAGCCGGGGTGGGCGGTCGAATCGTGGTCCAGGATCCCGCCGGGCCCGGCGATCCGGAACGTCGTCCGAAACGGCAGGTCCGGCAGCCCCCACATCCCGAGCACATGGCTGACCGCGCCGGAGGCGTGCGTGAGGACGGCGGTGCCGGTCGCGACGTCCCCGGCGACCGCGCCCGTGTCCTGCTTGCCGCGCACCTGCGCATGCACCCGCACGACGTCACCGGCGAGCAGCCGCGCGAAGTCCAGATCGTGAATCATCTGGTCGACGAGAATGCCGCCCGACAGAGCGGGATCGCAGAACCACGGCGCCCAGACCGGATAGCACCCGGAGCGCGTGAACCGCAGCACCGCCGGATCCCCGATGTCCCCGGCGGCGACCGCACCGGCGAGCGCCGCGTACGCGGGGAAGTAACGCACCACATGCGCGGGAAACAGCAGCACCCCCGCCGCCCGCGCCGCGTCGGCCATCTCCTGCGCCGCACCGACATCGAGCGCGAGCGGCTTCTCGCACACCACGTGCTTGCCCGCGGCGATCGCGTCCAGCACGAGCGGCCGGTGCGTGTACGTAGGGGTGCACACGTCGACGACGGTGCACCGGTCTCGCAGCTCCTCCAGACTCTGCACCGCCGACACCCCGAACTCGGCGTACTGCGCGGCCAGATGCTCCGCGTTCCCGTCGACGGACAGGACCGTGACGCGCGCGCCCAGCGCGGTCCAGGCGGGCAGATGGGCACGGGCGATACCGCCGGCGCCGATGAGACCCACGTCGAGGCGTGCCATGCAACTCCTTGGATCAATGGGGGATCGGGGTTCAGCCCTTCGTGCCGCTCTGGGCGATGCCCTGCACGAAGTGCCGCTGGAGGAGGAGGTAGAGGACGATCATCGGAAGGCTCGCGATCAGCGAACCGGCCATCATCACCGGGTAGTTGGTCTCGAACTGCCCCTCCAGGGAGGTCAGTCCGGCGCTGATCGGCATCTTCGCCGGGTCGGTGTTCACGACCAGCGGCCACAGCAGGTCGTTCCACGACCACATCGCTGTGATCACCGCGAGCGCGGCGAGGGCGGGGCGGATCAGCGGCAGCATGATCGACCAGAAGATGCGGAAGGGGCCGGCGCCGTCGATGCGCGCCGCCTCCTCCAGCTCTCTGGGCAGGGAGAGGAAGAACTGCCGCAGCATGAAGGTGCCGAAGGCGCTGAACATCCCCGGAAGGAACAGTGCGGGCGGCGAGTTCAGCAGGCCGAGCCGCTGGATGATGTCGTACTGCGGCAGGATCAGCAGCGAGGACGGGACGAGCAGCACCGACAGGAACAGCGCGAACAGCACGTTCTTGCCCCGGAACCGCATCCGCGCGAACGCGTACGCGGCGAGCGAGCAGAACACCAGCTGACCCGCGGTGCGGCCGACCGTGTTGATGACGCTGTTGCCGAGCATCTCCCCGTAGGGCAGTGCGGTGAACACCTCCTTGAAGGAGGCCCAGTTCCACTGCTGCGGCAGGAACGTCGTCGGCACGTGCACCGCTTCCGGCAGCGTCTTCAGTGCCGTGAGGAGCTGCCAGAGGAACGGGAAGACCATCACGAGCGCGCCGAGCGAGAGCAGCGCGTGCGTGGCGACGGAGCCGCCGTTGATGCGGCGCGGCGTGTCACGCATAGTGCACCCACTTCTTCTGGAGCCGGAACTGGAGGAACGTCAGGGCCGCCGTGAGCAGCATCAGGAGGAAGGCGAGGGCCGCCGCGCCGCCCTGGTTGTTCTGCTGGAACGCCCACTGGTAGAAGAGGCTGACCACGGACTGCGTGGACCCGAGCGCCGGGTTCGTGGGTCCCATCATCACGTAGATCAGGTCGAACATCTGTAGCGAGTTGATCACGCAGATGACGGCCGCGAAGAAGATGCTCGGACTCAGCAGCGGGAGCGTGATGGTGCAGAAGCGGCGCACCGGGCCCGCCCCGTCCAGCTCGGCTGCCTCGTAGTAGTCCTGCGGAATGCCCTTGATCCCCGCGATGAAGATGATCAAGTAGTAGCCGACGCTCTGCCACACGGCGACGACCCCGATGGCCCACAGCGCGGTCGACGGGTCGGAGGCCCAGAAGCGCCGGTCGACGCCGAACCACGACAACACCTCGTTGAGGAGGCCGAAGTTGCCGTTGTAGAGCCAGTTCCACACCAGGCCCACCGCGACCGGGAGTGTCACGAACGGGATGAAGTACAGGGCCCGGTAGACGGCGACGCCACGCAGGCCGCGCCGGTTCAGCAGGGCCGCCACGGCGATCGACAGCGGCAGCGTGAACAGCCCGATCGCCCCGTACAGGAGCGTGTTGCCGATGGCCCGCCACACGGTGACGTCCTGCAGCACTCGCGCGTAGTTCTCGCCGCCGGTCCAGGTGTTGCCGCCGAACGGGCCGAAGTGGGTGAAGCTGAAGCCGAAGGTCTGAAGCATCGGCCAGAGGTAGAACAGCAGGAAGCCGAGACCGATCGGCGCGATGAAGACGTACGCGGCCTTCTGTGTCCGGGAGTTGGGTCCGTGCGCGCTGCCTTCGCGCCCCGACTTCGAGCGAGGCTTCCTGATGCGGCCCTCCGCCTCCGCGGCGGCCGTCGACGGGAACACGGCCATCAGTTGTCCTCCTCGTCGAGCGCCCGGTCCATCTGCTTCGCGAGCGTGCGGGCCGCCCGCTCGATGCCGCCCTTGCCGCTGAACGGCGCCCCGAGCAGCAGGTACTCGAGGTCCTCCCAGACGGCCGTGTTCCGCGAACTCGGGTAGGGGGAGGCGTAGTCGACCATGTCGAGGAAGTACCGCAGGTCGAACTCGGGCATCGACTTCAGCCAGGCGTCCTGCGTCCCCGCGTACGACGGGATGGTCACACCGCCCTCGGCCTGGATCTCGCCCGCCCGACTCCGCGCCATGAAGTCCACGAACGTCCAGGCCGCATCCTGCTTGCGGGACTTGGCGCTGACGCAGTTCGCGAGGCCGTGAATGACGGTCCTCCGCTCCCGCCCCTTGGGCAGCACCGCGACCCCGCCGTGGTCCTTGATGGCGGGCGTGCCGTACATGAACGAGGCCATCGACGAGATGTCGTAGTTCATCGCCACCTGCTCGGACAAGTACAGGTTGCGGGCCCTGACCTCCGACATGGCGCTCTGCGGCGGCGACCAGCCGCGGTCCACCAGGTCCGTCCAGAAACGCAGGCCCTCGATGGCGCGCGGGTCGCCGAACCCGGAGCGGCCGTCGTGGAGCACGTACCCGCCGGCCTGGAAGATCGACGGATAGAACTTGGCCTGCCGGTCCATCTCGGCGGCGATCCCGTAGACCCGCCGCTTGGGATCCGTCAGCTCGCGCGCCGCGTCCCGCAGATCGTCCCAGGTCCAGGAGGAATCCGGGTACGTGACGCCCGCCCTGTCGAAGAGGTCCTTGTTGTACCAGAGCCCGATCGTGTCGAAGTCCTTCGGCAGCCCGTACTGCTTGCCGTCGTACTTGTAGATGTCGACCAGCGCCTCCGGGTGCTTGCCGACCGGGGTGCGGTCGTGGGAGATGTGCTCGTCGAGCGGCACCAGCGTGCCGTTGGCCGCGTACAGCTTGATGTTCACGGCGTTCATCCAGAACACGTCGGGCGCCGTGCCGCCCCGCATCGCCGTGCGCAGCGTCGTCCAGTACGAGTTCCACGGCGTGAGCTGGATGTCCACGGAGATGTCCGGGTGCTCACGCTCGAAGGCCCGGATGATCTGCCGCATGCCGGGGACCTGGGCCGGGTCCCACATCCCGTACGAGAGTGCCGTGCGGCCCCCGCGGGTGGCGGCGGTGGGATCGCCGCCGCTCCTGCTGCAGCCGGCGGCGAACGGGGTCGCCGCGAGGGCACCGGCGAGAAGGCTTCTCCTGCGCATGTGCGCCTCCGGTCGGTAGGTGTACGGAGAGGGAAGGTGTCAGGGAGCGGCGGGGGACGACGGGCGCGAGGGGCCCGCGCCGTCGAGGAGGTGGGTGTCCACGTCGTCCAGGGCGCGGCGCACCGCGCCGAGTGCCACGCCCTCGCGGCCGAGCGTGCTGACCGCGATGCGCGGCACGTGCAGGGTGAGAGGGGCCAGGTGCTCGGCGAGCAGCGGGCCCAGCGGTTCGCCGACCGGGGCCAACGCGCCCGACAGGACGAGGAGTTCCGGGTCGAGGGCGAGGACGAGCGCGGCGATGCCGGGTGCGACCCCGGCCAGGTAGCGGTCCAGGACGCCGAGCGCCTTCGGGTCCCCGGCGCGTACGGAACGTGCGAGCGCGTCGGTCTCCGATTCGCCGGGCAGCGGGTCCCCGTCCCAGCCGAGTGCCTCCCCGGCCGCCAGCAGGCCGAGTTGGGGCAGGATGCCCAGCTCGCCCGCGCCGCCGCGGCGGCCCCTGTGCAGGCGTCCGTCGATCATCACGCCGCACGAGATGCGCCGCCCGACCAGCACGCATGCCACGTCGTCCGCGAGTTCCGCCGCGCCCTGCCAGTGTTCGGCGAGCGTCGCGAGGTTCACGTCGTTCTCGACCAGCACCGGGCACGGAATGTCGACCGCGAACCGGCGTGACAGGTCCAGGTCCGTCCAGTCCGGAACGATCACCGAGCGGATCCGGCCCGTGTCGTCGACCATGCCGGGCACGCCGATGCCGACGGACCACACGTCGTGCGGGCCGAGCCGCTGACCGGCGAGGAAGGCGCGCAGCCGGGTGCGCAGCAGCTCGATACGTTCCGCTCCGGTCAGGTCCGCGGGGAACTCCTCCCGGTGCCGCGCGACGATTTCGCCGTCGAGGCGGGCGAGAAGCAGCACCAGTTTCCTGAGGCCGATGTCGACGCCGACGACATGCCCGGCCTCGGCCCGGAACCGGAAACGGCGCGCGGGCCGCCCCGGGGTGCGGACGGCCGGCAGCGCGGTCGTCTCGGCGATCCAGCCCTGCGTGGTCAGCTCCTCGACCAGCACCTCGACCGTCGGCCGGGACAGGCCGGTGGAGCCGGTGAGTCGACTGACCGTCTGTGGGCTCTCCTGACGCAACGACCGCAGCACCACGGCGGTGTTCAGTCCGCGAAGGGCCGCGAGATCGTGCCCGCGCGCCCGGTCGTGCCCCGCCATGGAGTGTGCCCCCGTCGCGTCATCGTCGTCATCGTCGTCGGTTCGGTTATGCAGGACTGTTGCATAACTGCGTATGGGTGGGAACCCCATGGGCATGGGGATTTCGCAGAACTCCTGCGCATTGGGTCGGGGGCGGCCCGGGTGTTCCTACAGGCGCTCCACCGCGCGGAACGCCGCCAGTCGTGCCAGCAACCGGCGGGCGGCCGGTGTCAGTTCGCCTACCGGCAGTGGCTCACCGCTGGTCAATCGGTCGATCAGCGCGCCCAGTTCGCGTGCCGACAGGCCCGTCCGTGTGACGTGACCGCACGCCGCGACCAGGCGGTGTCCGCCGGCCGACGTCCACACCACGCGGTCCGTGGCCCGTACCGCGTCGTCGTCGGTGAAGTAGCCGGGACGCGTGGGCGGCGGCGCCGGGCGCAGGCCTCCGTCCGTGGCGTGCCGCAACACCTCGTGGGCCAGGCGCCGGTGGAGCGGCGCGGGGCGTGTCTCCCGGCGCAGGTGGTCGAGCGCCGCGGAGAGGGGCGGCGGGAGGGTGCCCGGCAGGTCGTCGGCCGGTTCGCTCTCCGGTACGAGGGTTTCGACCGCACCCCAATTCCCCTGCGAGAAGGCCGGGGTGAGGTCGCACGCGGGTGCGCGCGGAACGGAGATGTGCACGAGCGTCGCCGCGTCGCGGGGCGGGTGCACGGTGTGCTCGTGGTCGGCGGGCCAGTAGAGCAGGTCGCCCGGGGTGGCCGTGGCGGACCAACGCCGGTTCCCGGGACCCGTGAGACGGACGCGGTGGTGGCCCCGGAGGACGTAGAGGAACGTTGCTGCTCGGTGGTGGGAGGGCGAGGGGCGCGGCGGTTCGCACGTCCCGTGGCACAGCGTCGTATCGACGGGGGCCAGGGGCTGGCCGACCTCGGCCCACAGCGCGGTGAGGAAGGCCCGCTCCCTGGCCCACAGCGGATGGTGTCCCGCGTGCAGTTCCCGGACGACGAGCGCGAAGGGCGTGCCGCCCAGCTGTCGTTCGAGCCGGCGGTCGTAGGCGGCGAACGAGCCGTCCTCCGGGCGGGGCAGCAGATCGCCGGGGTCGGTGAGGCGGCGCGGGCCCACGGTGAGCCGGATCCGTTCGCCGGAGTTCGAGGATGTGGTGTGGTGTGCGGCGGCGACGGCTCCCTCGAAGACTTCGTGGGGGTCGAAGGGTGCGGGGGCGTGGCCGAAGGCCCGGTTCGGGCGGAGCAGGGCGGGCCGGCGGTCCCAGTGGTCCGTCGCGAGGCGTCGCCAGTCGACGGACCGGTCGACGGGTCTGAGCACGTCGACCGGGGTGGCCGCCCCCGCCGTCACGGCAGCGGCTCCTGCGGCGTGACCTCGACGGCCCGTGCGCGGCACAGTTCGCGCAGCAGTCCGTGCAGGTGAGGGGAGCGTTCGTCGAGCCCCGACGCGCGGGCGAGGTCGGTCACGGTCGTGTTCTGGTGTGTCGTGCGCAAGCAACTGAGTACGCGGTCGGCCGCACGGCCCCGTACCGGCCACACCTGTCCGTTCGCCGCCCACAGCGCGTCGTCCGGACCGGTCGCGACCCGGACGATCTCGCCGACGCGCACTAATCGGTGCCGGCCGGTGAGGGGGACGGCGGGCCGCGGTGGCGGCGCCGGATTCAGTCCGGCCGCCGAGCGGAGCCCGGCCCAGCGCGCGAGCAGTTCCTCCTCGACGTCGGGGCCCGCGAGCGTGTCCGTGAACAGGCCTGCCGCGTCCGTGAGTTGGGCGGGTATCGACAGTCGACCGTCTGCTCTGGCCGGCAGTGGGTGGGGGAGGGCGGCCGGGGCGCCCACGCGCGTGCGGCGTCTTCGTTCCGGCCCGCGGACGGCCTCCGTGACCAGCGGCAGCGCCGCGGCCGTCCGCGCGGGCACGCCGACTCGCAGCGTCGTGCACGGCCCCGCACGGTGGTCGAGGTGGCGGCTTCCGGCGGGCCAGTGCACCAGATCGCCCGGGCCGGCGCGGAGTTCGTACTCGGTACCGGTGTGCTCGGGCCGCACCCGTACGGTCAGTTCGCCGTCGACGACCCAGGTGAGCGAGGCGGAACCGGGGTCGCCCGCCTCGGCGACGGCGTGGTGCCGGTCGCCGACGGCCAGCTCCGCCGTCACCGGGACCGCGGGCCACCCGACGTACCGCCACAGCCCGGCCAGCGCGTCCCGCACCCGCGACCACGCCGTGAAGTCCCGGCACAGCGGGTCGACGGCGGTCAGCAGCCACCCGTCGCCGTCGAGCGACGCGGCGGAGGCGAGGCGTGCGACGTACCCGTCGAGGTCCCGGTCGGCCGGGCCGGGCAGCAGCGACCCCGGCCGGTGCAGTTCGCCGTCGGCCGTGGCCAGCTGCAGGGAGACGGGATCGGGATGCTCGGCCGCCGCGACGAGGAGCGCGTGGGCGTCGGCTCGGTCGAGGCCCAGTGGCGGGGCGTCCGTGACGACGACCGGTTCCCTGGCCCAGTGCGCCTCGGCGAAGTGCCGCAGGGCGGGGCCGTGCGGCGCGGTCCTGCGGGCGGAGGCGGGCCTTGGCTTCATCGGGTCGGGGATCTCCTCGGTCCCACGTGGGGGTGGCGCCGGGTTCGCGACCCTGCCAGAGGGGTTCCTGATTCGTCAACGCTTTACGGAGAACCTGTGAACACCTGCGGGGAGGGAGGGGATGGAGGTGGCGTCCAGGGGGCAGTTGGCATCGAAAACGTGTGGGTTCTGTGAAATGCCGGGTTCTGGCCTGCCGGAATACGGACCTCCGCCCGATTTGGGCGGGCGGGGTGCATGGCATGGTGAGCACGCTCGTTCGGATGTACAAGAAAGGCCTCTTATGCCCCTCGCTTTGTTCCGCCGTCAACGCGCCGGTTCCGCAGGGCGGGGATCGGGGCCCGTCCACTCCATGCCCGCGGGCGCCGGTGGCGTGCACTGCGAGGTGACCGACCCGTTCGGCCAGCCCATGCCGGGCGCCGAGGTGACGGTGACGCACTCGCAGAGCGGGCGCGTCTCGGTGAAGGCCACGACCGACCCCTTCGGCCTGGTCTTCGTCACGCTGGAGCCCGGCCGCTACAGCGTGCTGATCGCGGCCGAGGGCCTGGAGCCGTTCCAGCAGACGGTCGAGGTCGCCGCGGGCGAGACGCTGCCGCTCACCGGCATCCAGCTGCACGTGGGCCGCTCGCCGGAGCTGCCGCAGCCCGGCACCTGGATGTTCGACCCGCCGCACACCGCGATCCGCTTCATCGCCAAGCACGTCGGCATGGCACACGTGCACGGCCGCTTCACGCGCTTCGAGGGCGGCATCCAGATCGCGCCCGACATGGCGGACTCGCGCGTCGAGGTCCGCATCGACGCCTCGTCGATCACCACGGGCAACAACACCCGCGACAACCACCTGCGCTCCGCCGACTTCCTGGACGTGGAGAACTACCCCTACCTCCACTTCAGTTCGGACCGCTTCATCTACCGCGGCGGCTCCAAGTGGACCGTCCAGGGCGCCCTCACCATGCACGGCGTGAGCCGCACGGTCGACCTCGAAACCGGCTACCTCGGGGTCGTCAACGGCGGCTACGCGGAGGAGCTGCGCTGCGCCGCCCTCGCGACGGCTGAGCTGCACCGCGAGGACTACACGCTGAACTGGCGCACCATGCTCGCCAAGGGCATCGCGGTCGTCGGCCCCACGGTCAAGCTCGAAATGGACCTCCAGGCGATGTACCGCAGCGCGGACACGCCTACGCCGCCGGAGTAGGGGGCTGGGCTGTGGTTTTCAGTCCACAGGGATGCCGCACTTTCCAGAGTGACGCGTCGGCAGAAGCCTGCGCGTCACTCTCCCCAGACGTCGTGAGGCCCGGCCGTGGGTGGAAATCCCGGCGCCGGGGAGCATCTGGGGAGATCTTTCAGGAGTCCGTCTCGAACCAGCGGTCGTTGGTTGCCCGGCCCCGGCCCTCCGCCTCCGGCATCGTGTACGCGTAGATTCTCAGGGGGATCGAAGGGGCGGCGTGGCCAAGCCATGCAGAGACCGCGACGATCGGCGCGCGTCCAGCATCACCGATGCGAACGTGTGTCGCAGGACATGGAACCCGTGCTCACGTGACGGCAGATAGCGGGTCCAGGGCAGTCGTGTTGTCGTCGACGTTCATGACGGGACATCTACACGGCCCGGCACGAAGCGCACACGGGCTGGGAAATGGGCGGGGAAATTGTGCGACCCCGGACAGCGCGGCGTTACGCTACGAACGAGCCGGGAATCACGAAGCGTGAATCCACAGCCGGACAGCCGGGAGGACGGCGTGAGCGAGCAGCCGTGGACCATCGAGTCCATCCGCGACGCCCTCGGCAACCCCGCCCTCGCCCAACGCTTCCTCAGCGAGATCAACAAGGCGCCGGCGCACGAACTCCTCCACGTGTTCGCGAAGTGGGAACGCATCGCCAAGGACACCCTCGCCGCCGTCCGACGCGGACGCCGGCTCGCCGAATACGAGGCCCGCGGCGAAGAACCCCCCGGCGAATGGACCGACGGCACCGACCGCGTTCTCGCCGAAGCTGCCCGAATCCGGTCCCGCGGCGCAGCCTGACCTGACACGCTGACCGGGTGTACCGGCTCAAGTACGACACGGCGGCCGAAGCGGTCCACGAGGCCCTCCCGCAGGCCGTGATGCCGTCGTCTTCGCCGTAGGGCTGCGTGGCGTCGAGCGGCTGCCGGCAGGCGGCTGCGAGGGCGAGCGTGAGGGCTTCGCTGGCGATCGTTTTGAGGGTGTGGCCGATGAGGAGTACGGCGAAGGCCTGGTCCGTGACGATCATCCGCATTGACGAACATCAACACCAGTGCGGCGACAAAGATCCCAGCGTCAACACCAGAACGCATGCATCCCCCAGATTCACTGGTCGGCTCCGCTCCGCTGCTTCGGCAGGGGAGCGGGGGGCGCTTCGTCGTGTCAGAAGTCGAGCTTCGCCTTGACGTCGGCGACGTTCGGCCCGCTGTTCGTGGCAGGCATCTTCCACGCGTGGGCCTGCTCGTCGCCGTCGACGTAGATGAGCGTGCCGCCTTTCGCCTGCGCCGGAGTCAGGTCGAAGACCTGGGACCGCCACTGCCAACTGCCGGGCTGCACCGGGTCGGCGTTGCTGTACTTGTCCATCGCGACGGTCGATGCGTTGCCGCTGTCGAAGCCGATGGTCTCGCCGTCCGGGGCCCGCCACTGCCATCCGCCGCCGCTGACCGGGGCGGGCTCGTCGGCGGCCACAGCCGTCATGGCCTTGTCCTTCATCACGACGACGGCGAACACCCCGTTTCGGGCGGTCTCGCCTGTTGCCTTCTTCGTGAACACGACCGTGTCGGGCGTGATCTGAAGAACCCCGGTGCCCCCGTCACCGCTGGTCTGCGCGGGCTGCCCGAGCTTCAGCGTCTCCGCGCCTGCACCCTCTTCGGGCCCGGCGCTCGCATCGCCGTTTTCGTCGGAGCACGACTTCATCCACTCCGCCTGCGACAGGGGCTCGTCAGAGCAGTCGACCTTCTTCTTCGACGATTTGCCCACCGACTCCTTGGCCGCGGACGGGTTCGTCTCGGCCTTCTCTTCGCTGCCGCTGCATGCGGTCAGAGCGGCGAGTAGCAGGGCGGCCGTGGCCGCAGTAGCGCGAACGCGCATGATTCCCGCCAGTGTTGCAAGCGCCCACTCCCGGCGAGTGGAGCGCCCTAGATCCCGGTTACGAGCAGGCTTCGCCGAACTTCACGGCCTTGAACTCCACCGGCTGGCCTGTCAGCTTTGCCCCGGCAGCCGGGCTCTGGGCACACACCTGCCAGTTCGACTCCATGAACACGATGCGGTCGGTCCCAGACGCATCCGTCACGTCGATCGAGACACTCGAAGGCAGGGCTCCGCGGGCCGCCTTCACCGACTTGCCCTTGAAGTTGGGCATCGTGCCGGACGCCTTTGCCGGCTCCTGGTTGTCCTTTGCCGGGCACGACTCGTCGGTCTTCACTGCGCCGAAGTCGAGCATGGTCGTCGTGGCGACCTTGGTGCCCGCCTCCACGGACTGGCTGCAGACCTTCCAGTTCCGGTCGAACGCCTGCGCCCGGCTACGTCCCAGCGCGTCATGGGACGTGAGGACACGGAAGCCCTCCGACTGTGCTTTGTCCTGCGCCGTCTGCAGGCCCATGCCGACGAACTTCGAAACGGCCTTCTTCTCCCCAGCAGCCTCGGATGCGCTGGACGACGGAGTGGCCGGCGTGCTGGTGCTCGGTGCAGCGGTCGGCTTCGACGGCTTCGAGCCCGCGGTGTCCGTCGGGTCGCAAGCGACGAGAGCAGCGGCGGCGGTACAGAGCATGACGGTGCTGATGATGCTGGTGCGCATGGATTCCCCCAGGTGGTGCTGATTCCTTCAGGCGGCGGCGCCCACTCCCATCGCGTAGGCGGGGGAGCGGGGCGCTTCGGGAAGGCCGGGACTAGGGCCTGTCGTTTGGATCAGGCCCTAGGTCGTGTCCGCAAAGTCATGGCAGCCAGAGTCGTAGGCAGGCGATGGTGACCATGGCTTTGTAGTGGAGGGCGCGTTTGTCGTAG